>NZ_JBHXFA010000033.1:0-19570 GCF_042724175.1 Streptomyces sp. NPDC127084 | reverse complement strand
AGTGGGGGCGCCCCCCGGGACCCCCATGCCCGCCCCTCTACCACACCTTAGACCACCCCCCCGGTGCCCCGCGGCAACACCGGCGGCCCACCGGGCCAGACATGCCAGGTCGCGCCCCGCACGGTACGGACGATCACCGTGCCCAGATACAGCCCGGCGTCATTGCCCACCCAGGGCAGCGCCTCGGGGTCGTCCCGCCAGCGCGGGGGAAGCTGGTCGAGCGCCTCCAAGGAGCGCGGGGTGTCATCCAGTTCGAGCCCCTGCTGTCCCGCCCGGACACGCAGCAGCTCGCACTCGGCGAGCAGCGCGGCCACGCCATCCGGGTCGCCCCCGATGGCGGACGCCGGCGTTTGTCCGCCCCGCTCGACACTATGCTTTTTACGCCAGTTGTCCAAGAAAGGGGTTTTCATACGGATCAGCCTTGCACTCCCATGGACGGCGCACCACAGGGCGCGCGGGACGCTGACCTCAGAGATCGAGGTCGACGACGACAGGGGCGTGGTCCGACGCCCCCTTGCCCTTGCGCTCCTCACGGTCGACGTAGCTGTCCTTGACGGCCTTGGCGAACGGCTCGTTGCCGTACACCAGGTCGATGCGCATACCCCTGTTCTTGGGGAAGCACAGCTGACGGTAGTCCCAGTAGGTGTACGGATGGGTGTACTTGAGCGGACGCGGCACCACATCGGACAGTCCGATCTCCCGCAGTCCCGCGAGGGCCGCCCGCTCCGGCTCGGTCACATGGGTCATGCCCTCGAAGAAGGACGGGTCCCACACGTCGTCGTCGGTGGGCGCGATGTTGTAGTCACCCAGCACCGCGAACGGACGGCCGCCCGCGGCGTCCTCGGCGACTGCCTGCTTCAGCGCCTCCAACCAGGCCAGCTTGTAGACGTAGTGCTCATGGGCGACCTCCCGGCCGTTGGGCACGTACACGGACCAGACGCGGACCGGCCCGCAGATGGCGCTCACCGCGCGCGGCTCCTGCGCCCCGCCGTACGAGGGGCCGCCGGGCAGCCCCATGACGACGCCGTCGAGCCCGACCCGGGAGAGCAGCGCCACACCGTTCCACCGGCCGTCGGCGTTCACCGCGGACTCGTAGCCGAGCTCCTTCAGCGCGTCGGCGGGGAACTGCTCGGCGGTGCACTTGGTCTCCTGGATGCACAGCACATCGGTGCCGCTGCTCTCCAGCCAGGCGAGCAGCCGCGGCAACCGGGCCGTGATCGAATTGACGTTGAACGTGGCGATGCGCATGTCTGCAAGCGTAACCGCGGGGTGTGACAGCCGAGTGGTTCGCCGGACACAGGGCGGTACCGCCCGTGCCGATCAGATCTCCGTCGAGTCCCCCGACGCGAGCCTGCTGTGCTCGGCGCCCCCGAGGTTGCCGATGTGGGTGTCGTAGACCGGACGTGCCAGCTCGGTCAGCAGCGCGTCATGGACGTCGATGGCCTGGCGCGGCCTTACCTCGCGCACATAGTCGATCACCTCGGACACCTTGCTCCACGGCGCCATCACCGGGAGCATCAACGTGTCCACAGACTGTTCGGGCACCGTCAGGGCGTCCCCCGGGTGGAAGACCGAACCATCCACCAGGTATCCGACATTGGTGACCCGCGGCAGGTCGGGGTGGATGACCGCGTGCAGCTCGCCGTACACCTGGATGTCGAAGCCCGCGGCGGAGAACGCGTCGCCGTTGCCCACCGTGTGCACCCTGCCGGGGAAGGCGGCGGAAAGCTGCTCGGCGACACTGCGCAGGGTCCAGATCCGGGCGGCCGGGTTGGCGTCCAGCGCGGCACGCAGCCGTGCCTCGTCGAAGTGGTCGGGGTGCTCATGCGTGATGAGCACGGCGTCGGCGCCCATGGCCGCGTCTGCCTCGCTGAAGGCACCGGGGTCGATGACGAGCGTCCGCCCGCCCTTCTCCAGCCGGATGCATGCGTGCGACTTCTTCGTGAGCTTCACCGGGGGTGACCTCTCCTTGGCGGCTGTTTCGCGGCGGTGCGGCGCATCCTATGTGTGCGGGGTCGTCTCCTCACGGATCACCCCCTGAGCCACGCGGAAGGCCGCGTTGGCGGCGGGCACGCCGCAGTAGACCGCCGCCTGGACCAGGACTTCGCGGATCTCCACAGGGGTGAGCCCGTTGCGGAGTGCGGCGCGGACATGGACGACCAGGTCCTCCAGATGGCCGCCCGCGACCAGTGCGGTGAGGGTGACGGCGCTCCGGGTGCGCCGGTCCAGGCCGCCGCGGGTCCAGACCTCGCCCCAGGCGTAGCGGGTGACCAGCTCCTGGAAGTCGGCGGTGAAGTCGTCCGCGGTCTCCAGTACACGGTCCACATGGGCGTCCCCCAGCACCTCCCTGCGGACCTTGAGCCCTGCCTCGTACGGGTCGGGGCGGGTGCCCCGGCCGATCCCCGGCTGCTCGGCGAAGGCGGCGGACGCGACAGGGGCACCGGCGAACTCCGCGGACGCGTTGCCCCGTGCGGAGAGCCCGGGTAGCGCGGGCGGCGCGGGTATCGCGGCCAAGGTGTCCTGCCAGGCCAGGGAGAAATGGCGGGTCAGGAGATCGGTTACGGCCGTCGGCTGCTCCACGGGCGCGAGGTGGGAGGCCCCGGGTACCAGAGCGAGCCGGGCGTCCGGGATGCCCGCGACGAGCGTACGGGCCTCGGCCGGGCCGGTGAGCTGGTCATCGGAGCCGACCAGGACAAGCGTGGGTACCCCGATACGCCCCAGATCCTGGCGTACGTCGAAGGCCGCGAGCGCCTCGCACGCCGCGATGTAGCAACCCGGGTCGGTGGTACGCACCATCTGGACGGCCCACTCCACGATCGCGGGCTGCGCGGCGGCGAACGCGGGAGTGAACCAGCCGTCGGGCGCGCTGCGGGCCATAGGTTCCAGCCCATTGGTGCGGACGATCACCCCGCGCCTGCGGAAGTCGTCGGCCGTTCCGAACCGGGGCGAGGCCGCGATCACCGCGAGTGTGGCCACCCGGTGCGGCAGCCGCAGCGCGAGGTCGATACCGACAGCGGCGCCGATGGAGCAGCCGGCGTACCCGAAGCGCTGTACGCCGAGCAGGTCGAGCACGGCGATCAGGCGGTCCGCGAGCTCCGTCACCGAGTCGGCGGGGAGGGCCGGGGCGCCGCCGTGGCCGGGGAGATCGAAGCGGATGACCCGCCATCGTTCGGACAGCTCCGGTATCTGGCGGTCCCACATGTGCCATGTGGTACCCAGTGAGGGGCCCAGGACCAGGACGGGAGCGTCTTCTGGCCCGTCAGAGCGGTATTGCAGGGTGTTCGGTGGTGTCTCGCTCACCCGTCAGACCCTCTCACGTATCACGAAGTCTCACACGGCCGGGTGAACCCGCCTGGCTGCCCCTTCCCGTTGCAGCTACCGCTCCACAGCCAGCAGCCGGTCTCTGCGTCCACCTTGATCTTGCTACTGAACTTGATCGGTGATGTCGGAGCCGTTCGCCTGACAGCGGTCGACCCACTCCGGTAGCCCTGGACCGCTAGACACTTCGAGGACGGGCTGGTAGGTCCGGGTATGGCGGGGTCCTGGTCTGCCAGTGCTCGGACTTGGCTGAGACGCGGGGCGTCGTCGCATGCGCCGTTTCAACGGCCTCCGGTGCGGGACGCGTCGTCGCCGTGGTCTCCGGCCGGCAATCTCGACCGGCTATGCGGCGAGTATCGCCAGCGTTTGCTCGGGTGCGGTGATGATCGAGAAGTGGCCTTGGCCGGGATGGACGTGAAGGCGTGCACCGGGTATCGCCGCAGCGAAGCGGCGGGCGTGCTGGAGCGGGACGGTGGTGTCGGCGTCCCCCTGGTGGATCGACGTGGGCACCGTGATCGACTCGAGGTCGAAACCCCAGGGTCGGGTCAGCACACGCAGATCCTGCCCGACTCCCCAGCTGCCGCGCTGGAACGCTCGCAGGTAGTTGGTGAGGAAGGCCGCGCGCGCGGCGGACTGGGCGAGGGCACGCCGGTCGCTGGCAGGCATCTCGCTGGTCGCCAGGCGAATGAACAGCCCTGGTGCCCGGCGCGCCAGAGTGGCCAGACGGCCCAGGAACCAGCCACCGAAGGCCGGAACGTGCCGGGCGATCTGCAAGGACGTTCGCTGCCCGGCCGCCATCCCGCGGGTGGGCCAGGCAGGCGGGCCAAGGGGTGCGATGAGCACCAGGCTGCGGACGCGGTCAGCCAGCTCGGACGCGCATGCTGCCGCGAACGCTCCGCCGCCCGAGACGCCGAGCAGCGCCACCGAGCCGACGCCCAACGCGTCCAGGACCACGGTGGCTTCCGCGGCCCAGTCCACGACCCGCGGCAGGCGACGGGGCTCGGTGCCGCCGATGCCGGGGCGGTCCGGGGCGATGAGGCGCAGTCCGAGCGCGTGAGCCGCGCCCGCGAAGTCGTACGCGGCCAGCCGGGAGTCGGCCAACCCGTGGCAGAACAGCACAGCAGGCGCGTCCGGGTCCCCCACCACCTCGACCGCGATCACCCCGCCGTCGGCTCGACGCAGCTCCACTCTCATACCGTACGTCTCCCGAGACCTTGGTCTGTGAGCTGCCTGAGCGGCTTTCCAGAGATTCTGCCGGTAGCCGGCTGGTATCCAGGGGCTGGTCCGGGGGCCGGCGGGTCAGGAGCCGGAGCCTCGGGCGTTCTCCCTCTGATCAGGGGGGAGGGCACAGACGCCAGCTGGCGGTAGCTGTACGAGAAGAGGGCCGACAAGTCCTGGGCGCGCTGTCGGGCCTGGGCCGGGAGTTACGGTTCCTCAGCCCGGCGGTCTCCCCGGGAGCGCGAACGGGGGGCTCGCCCCGTCCTTCACAGTCCTGGTCACCGCTCGCTGCTGAACACCGCGTGCACCGAGCCGCAGCGGCTTCCTCGACAGCGGCGGCGACATGCTGTTCATCGACCCCGAGGCCGAGAAACAATTCGGCCGACGGCCCTTCACGGAACTGACCGCCTCCTTCACCGCACCCCCGGCGAAACCCTTGAGCGTCCAGACACGTGCTCTCCGGCGTGTGGCTCGGCCCTGCTATGCGTAGGCGACGACCTGGCCGGACGTTACCTGCGGAGGGTTGGGCAGGAGCGACGCAAGGTTGTCCCGTACGAACACCGCAGCCTTCTTGATCGATTCCTCGGCTCCCGTCTCACTCTCGAAGACGCTGGTCGAGACCATGACTCCGTCCCCTGCGTCGATCCAGTAGTAGGCCCGGAGTCCCGGGATCTGCCTCATGAGCGGCACGAACCCCTCATTCACCAGACGTCCTGCCTCGGCTGGGTCCGTCACCCCTTCGTACCGTCTGACGGCTGCGTACACGGCTGATCTCCTCACGAATCCACGGCATCGGCTGCGCAGACGCGTACCCCTGCCATCCATGCTCCGCTCGCGACTCGACCGGCAATCACCGGAAGGAGCCGGCCCATGGTCCGAATGGCAGCCGCTTGAGGCCGCGCTGTGGGCACGACCAGACCCGGGACCGCACGAGGCGGCAACGTTCGCTGCCGCGTGACAGGTGTCCCGGCATACCGGGAGCCTGTCCCGGTTCCCGTGCGGTGCGGTCACGGGGGTGGAACCCGGGACCGCACCGTTTTCGCAGGGCGTCAGCGCACGACCGGCCGGATGAGTCCGCCTGGGATGACGATGGGGCGATCGATCGCCTTGAACCGGTACTCCATGCTCACGTCGTCGATCAGGAAAGGCATACGGTTCGCCGCCTCCTCGATCGCCATGAAGCTGATGTTCAACTTCTGCGGGGCCGAGCTGTAGAAGGCATCGGGAAGCGTGACCGTCACCTTCTCGTACGACCCGTTGGTTCCCCCCTTGTTCATACGGTCGTGCAGCTCATAGGGAGTGCCATCCTCCCCCGTGGCCTCCACGATCAGCTGACGGAAGCCGAAGCTGCTCGCGGATCCGGGTCGGGCGACGTCGCTGCGCAGCCAGAAGGACAGCACCGGAACCCGGTACGCCGGGATCGTCACCTGCTGTGATACGCGGCTGATGCCGGTCAGGCCCTGACCGCCCAGCTCCGCCTTCCCGGTGCCCGAGTGGGCCGGCCATGCGGAGGAGTTGTTGATGACGTGGCCCGCGAAGGGTGTCACCTTCTCGTGCCAAGCCGCGTTGCCGCCCTCGAAGCCGGCGTTCAAGATCTCGGACGTGCCGGCACTGGCGTTCGGGGCGGCCACGAGCACGCTCGTGGCGGCGATGGCAGTGGCGGCAGCGAGAACGCTCGCTCTCCGCGCTTTCTTTCTCATGCGTCTCCTGATTGTTTCCCGTTTCCGACCGGGGTCGCGCCGCAACAGCCGGGCGGCCCCGTGATTCCTTGATGACATGTCATGAAGGGGTGATGCGGCGGGACTCGCGCCCGTGTAGACGGAGGTCAGCCGCCTCTACTGCGGCGCACAATGTAGCGCCTCGGTACGACAATCCAGCTGGAGCTGCCTGCCGGAGCGCTGGGACGGGCGGAGTTTCCTCAGCGCTGCCCTGGTGCTCTGGTCGATGGTGCTCGCCCAGGTCCGACGGCCGAGGCTCGGGACAACGCCGCACGTCATCTGGAGCCCGGCGGCCGATTCGTCATCGAGCTGGGCGTGCCGCCGCTGCGGTTCCTGCCGCTCGGTCAGGTCGCGGTGCCGTTCGATGTCTCGGCGCAAGCCGACCTGAGGTCGGCCACCCGGATGGCCCGCGACGAATACGCCATACCGGCGATGATCATGTCGGGCCTGCGACGGGGGCGGGCTGCGGGCAGCCGGGCACTACCTCCGAACCCGGTCCTTCAGGACCGGGTCAAGTCGACGCAGGCGTGGTGTGGAACTCAGACCAGACTGCCTTGCCCTCGGGAGCGTGGTTCTCGTATCCCCATGCACTGGCCAGGGCATCCACGATCTGCATTCCTCGGCCGCCGGTGTCTCCGTGCGCTGCCTGGCGCACTCGCGGGGCCGTAAGCGGGTCGCTGTCTTCGATCTCAATGCGGATGCGGGCGTCGCTGGCGTCCATACGAACCCGGAAGGCACTCGGGCTGCCGGGACGTGTGCCGTGATTGACGGCGTTGGAGGCGAGCTCTGATACGCAGAGTTGCACGTCGTCGGCCTGGGCGGTCATGTGCCACGCCTTCAAGGTCCGCTCGGCGAAGCTCCGGACTTCCGCGATGGACGCAGGGTCGGCGGTGAAGGAGCGCTCTGCGTGTTCGTGCTTGGACATTTGAGGTCACATCCGGTCGCAGCCGTGGAGCTGGGGATGGCCGCGGGGGGAGGCTTTGTGGTTGGTCTGACAGGGAGCCCTGGAGAGGGCGTTTCATCCGGAGGAAGGCCTTTGTCGTGTGGCTGCCGACGTCTCCCGTCGGAGTCGTCCTTGCCTTTCGACCTCCTCTGATCCGACATAAGGACGATAACCACCTGAATTGGGATGTAATCGACATATGGCAGACTCTTTGCATTACGAATGCAAGAAGTTTCCGTGATCTAGGTTGCCGCCGGGGTGCAGCGCCCCCGCAATAGTGCGACTGGGGCACACAAGGCTCGTTTGCGCAGGTCAACCAGCACACAGCGACCCGTGGAGTCCAGGAGCGGCCCAGGGTCGCCGCGCCGGGTCGCCGTCAGCCCCGGAGGGCTCCGCGCCCTCGACAGGGGCGTGCCGGAGTACGGCAATAGCCCTCACGGCCCATCCAAGGCCGGGGAACCCGACAGCCCGCGACCCTCTCGGCGCGGCACTTCCGGCACCGCCGGCATCTACGGGGACCTGAAGGCGGACACCGCCCAACTGCCCCCGCGCCCGGCCCGGGCCGCCCAAACATAGCCACTTAGGTTAGGCTAAGCTAAATCTCGATCGAGGAGGCGGGCGCGGCTCGCCATCAGGGGAGGGTGCACCATGGGCCTGCCGGCCATCGGCTCCTATCTCATGCCTGACCGCTCCGCCCTCCCCCGGTCCCGCGCCTCATGGTCGATCGACCCCGATCGCGCAGCCCTGCTGATCCATGACATGCAGAACCACTTCGTGGGGCCGTTCCCGGCGGGGCGGTCCCCGGTGGTGGAACTCGTCGACAACATAGCGGCACTGCGCGAACTCGCCGGGACGCTCGGCATGCCGGTCGTCTTCAGCGCGGAGCCGGCCGCCCAACAGCCGGGCCAGCGCGGCCTGGTCGCTGATGTGTGGGGGCCCGGCATCGGCGACGATCCTGCTGCGGCCGAGATCATCGAGCCCCTCGCCCCCCGCCCGGGCGAGCACCTGCTCGCCAATGTGCGGCACAACGCCTTCCTCCGCAGCCACCTCGGAAGACTGCTGCGCTCGGAAGGTCGCGACCAGCTGATCGTCTGCGGGCTGTACGCCCACCTCGGCATCCTCCTGACTGCCGCCGATGCCTTCATGAACGACATCCAGCCCTTCGTCGTCGCCGACGCCGTGGCCGACTTCACGGCCGAAGAGCACGCCATGGCCCTGCGGTGGGCGGCGCGCAGCGGCGTGGTGTGCACGACCGAGGCCCTGCTGCGCGACCTGCTGCTCGGCAGGGTCCCACGGACCTTCGCACGTATCGAGAGAAACGGAAGATCATGACCGTACGGGTCGCCGTGGCCGGTGCCAGCGGCTACGCAGGCGGGGAGATCCTGCGCCTGCTGGCGTCGCACCCCAGTGTGGAGATCGGAGCGGTGACGGCGCACACCAGCGCGGGCCGACCGCTGTCGTCCGTACAGCCGCATCTTGCCGCCCTCACCGACCGGGAGCTCGTGGAGACCTCCGCGGCTTCTCTGAAGGGCCACGACGTGGTCTTCCTGGCCCTGCCGCACGGCCAGTCCGGCGCACTCGCACAGGAGTTGGAGCCCGGCGCCCTGATCGTCGACTGCGGCGCGGACTTCCGGCTGCGCGACACGAGCGCCTGGGAGCGGTTCTACGGCTCGGCCCATGCCGGGACCTGGCCCTACGGCCTGCCGGAACTGCCCGGCGCCCGAGACGAGTTGAGGGGTGCCACGCGGATCGCCGTACCGGGTTGCTACCCGACCGCGGTCACCCTCGCCCTGTTCCCCGCCTATGCTGCCGGACTGGTCGAGCCCGAGGCGGTGATCGTCGCGGCCAGTGGGACCTCGGGCGCCGGCAAGGCGCTCAAGCCGCGTCTCCTCGGCGCCGAAGTGATGGGCTCCATGAGCCCGTACGGGGTCGGCGGTGCGCATCGGCACACGCCCGAGCTGACGCAGAACCTCTCGCGGGTGGCGGGCGAGCACGTGACGGTCTCCTTCACACCGACTCTGGCGCCCATGCCCCGGGGCATTCTGGCGACCTGTTCGGCCCGCCTCCGCCCGGCCGCGGGGACGTCCACGACCACGTCGGAGGACGAGGTGCGCGCCGTGTTCGAGGCCGCGTACGCCGACGAGCCGTTCCTGCGGCTGCTGCCGCCCGGCCAGTGGCCCTCCACGGCCGCCGTCCTCGGTTCGAACACCGTCCATGTGCAGATCGCCGTGGACCCTGACGCCCGCAGGCTGATCTGCGTGAGCGCGATCGACAACCTGACGAAGGGCACCGCGGGTGGCGCGGTGCAGAGCATGAACATCGCCCTCGGCCTGCCCGAACGGCTGGGCCTGCCCACGAATGGAGTGGCTCCGTGAGTGTGACCGCCGCCCTCGGGTTCCTCGCCAGCGGAGTGGCCGCCGGCATCAAGGAGTCCGGTGACCCGGACCTCGCCCTGGTCGTGAACCGGGGGCCGTCGCGCGCCGCCGCCGGTGTCTTCACCTCGAACCGCGTGCAGGCCGCACCCGTGCGCTGGTCCCGCCGTGCCCTCGCGGACGGCCGGCTCTCCGCCGTAGTCCTCAACTCCGGTGGCGCCAACGCCTGCACGGGACCCGGCGGCAACGACGACGCACAGGTGATGGCGGAACGCACGGGGCGGGCCGCGGACGTGGCCGCGGACGAGGTCGCGGTGTGCTCCACCGGCCTGATCGGTGTCCGACTGCCGATGGACCGGGTGACGGCCGGCATCGCCACCGCCGCGGACCGGCTGTCATCCGATGGGGGCGAGGACGCGGCCGTCGCGATCAAGACGACGGACTCGGTCCACAAGACGGCGGTGGCCGCCGGAACGGGATGGACGGTGGGGGGCATGGCGAAGGGCGCGGGCATGCTCGCCCCGGGGCTCGCCACCATGCTGGTCGTCCTGACGACGGACGCCGACGTGAGCGCCCCCCTGCTTGACTCGACACTGGGCGAGGCGGTGCGCACCACCTTCGACCGGGTGGACTCGGACGGCTGCATGTCCACCAACGACACCGTGCTGCTGCTCGCATCGGGCGCATCGG
This sequence comes from Streptomyces sp. NPDC127084, assembly GCF_042724175.1. NCBI lineage: Bacteria > Bacillati > Actinomycetota > Actinomycetes > Kitasatosporales > Streptomycetaceae > Streptomyces > Streptomyces sp. NPDC127084. The sequence continues at coordinate 9,311 of NZ_JBHXFA010000033.1, read as the reverse complement.
GCGTCACACCCGGGCCCGCGGAGCTCACCGCGGCCGTGCACGCCGTGTGTCAGGACCTGGCGCGCCAGTTGGTGGCGGATGCCGAGGGCGCGTCCAAGGAGATCGAGGTGACGGTCGTCGGCGCGGCATCGGAGGCGGACGCCGTCGAGGTGGGCCGCTCCGTGGCCCGGAACAACCTCCTCAAGTGCGCGTTGCACGGCGAAGACCCGAACTGGGGCCGGGTGCTGTCCGCGATCGGCACGACGTCGGCCGTCTTCGACCCGGACCGCCTGGATGTGGCGATCAACGGTGTCTGGGTGTGCCGGGACGGCGCCGAGGGCGAGGCGCGGGAGAAGGTCGACCTGTCGGATCGCCGCATCACCGTCACCGTGGACCTGCGCGCCGGTGACTCCTCCGCCGTCATCTGGACCAACGACCTGACGGCCGAGTACGTCCACGAGAACAGCGCGTACAGCTCATGAGCGGAGTGGGGATGACGGAGACGGAGACTCCGCTCGCCGTGGCGGCCGCTGCGGACCTGCCCTGGCGGGAGGAGCTCCAGGGCCGGACGGTCGTCGTCAAGTTCGGCGGCAACGCCATGGTGGACCCGTCCCTGCACCGGACGTTCGCCCAGGACGTGGTGGAACTCTGGCAGGCGGGCCTGCGGCCTGTCGTCGTGCACGGCGGTGGGCCCCAGATCAGCGCACTGCTCGACCGGCTCGGTCTGGAGGTGCGCTTCGAGGCGGGGATGCGGGTGACGACGCCCGAGACCATGGACGTCGTGCGTATGGTGCTCACCGGCCGGGTACAGCGCGAACTGGTCGGGGCCATCAACGCCCACGGGCCATTCGCCGTGGGCCTGTCGGGCGAGGACGCGCACACGATGACCGCCGTGCGACGCTCGGCCTGGGTGGACGGCCGGCCCGTGGACATCGGTCTGGTCGGCGACATCGTGGCCGTGGAAGCCGCCACGATACGCGCACTGCTGGAGCAGGGCCGCATCCCGGTGGTCTCACCCGTCGCGCGCGGCGCGGACGGCCAGGTCTACAACGTCAACGCCGATCTCGCGGCGTCGGCGCTGGCGGTGGCCCTCGGGGCGGACCGGCTGGTGGTCATGACCGACGTCGAGGGACTGTACGCGGACTGGCCGCACAGCACCGAGGTGATCGACCGCCTGACCGCCGGTGAGCTGGACGCACTGCTGCCCGAGCTCGCGAGCGGCATGCTCCCCAAGATGGAGGGATGCCTACGGGCCGTACGGGCGGGCGTCGCCAGGGCTCAGGTCATCGACGGCCGGGTTCCGCACGCGCTCCTGCGCGGCGTCTTCACCGAGGACGGTCACGGCACGACGGTGGTACCGGACAAGGAACCCGGGCCCGAGGGGCTCGGCAGCAGGGAGGACGGCGCGTGACCGCCGACAGCATGGCACCGCTCGCCGACCGTTGGCGCGCGGTGATGATGGACACCTACGGCACGCCCCCGCTGGCGCTCGTCAGGGGCCAGGGCAGCACGGTGTGGGACGAGGACGGCCGCGCGTACACGGACTTCACCGGCGGGATCGCCGTCAACGCTCTCGGGCACGCCCATCCGGCCCTGGTCTCAGCCGTGCGGGAGCAGGCCGCCAGGCTCGGCCATGTGTCGAACCTGTTCGTCTCGGAGCCGCCCATCGCTCTGGCGGAACGGCTGCTGGCCCTGCTGGGCAGGCCGGGCCGGGTGTTCTTCGCGAACTCGGGCGCCGAGGCGGTCGAAGCGGCCTTCAAGATCGCCCGCCGGACCGGGCGTCCGCACCTGGTCGCGACCGAGGGCGGGTTCCACGGGCGCACCATGGGGGCCCTGGCCCTCACCGGCCAGCCTGCCAAGCAGGCTCCCTTCAGGCCGCTTCCCGCGCAGGTGACGCACGTCCCCTTCGGCGACGCGGCGGCGCTCCGCGCGGCCGTCACGGAGCGGACCGCGGCGGTCGTCCTCGAACCGGTCCAGGGCGAGGCCGGAGTCATCCCGGCACCCGGGGGTTACCTGCGGGCCGCCCGCGAGATCACCAGGGCCACGGGCAGTCTGCTCGTCCTGGACGAGGTGCAGACCGGGATCGGGCGCACCGGCCACTGGTTCGCGCACCAGGCGGAACAGGGCGTGGAGCCGGACGTGATCACGCTCGCCAAGGGCCTGGGCGGCGGACTGCCGATCGGCGCCACGGTCGCCTTCGGCGCGGCCGCCGACCTGCTGACACCCGGTCAGCACGGCTCCACCTTCGGCGGCAACCCGGTCGCGTGCGCTGCCGGACTCGCCGTCCTCGAGACCATCGAGAAGGAGGGGCTGCTCGCCCACGCCGCCCGGATGGGCGCGCGGCTGAGGCACGGCGTCGAGGCGCTGCGGCACCCCCTGGTCCAGGAGGTGCGTGGCGCGGGACTGCTCCTGGGCGTCGCCCTCACCGAGCCGGTCGCCGCGCGGATCCAGCGGGCGGCGCAGGACGCCGGGTTCCTGGTGAACGCGGCGGGGCCGGGCGTCGTACGGCTGGCTCCCGCCCTGACGGTGCCTGAGGAGCAGGTCGATGCCCTGGTGGCGGCCATGTCCGCGATCCTCGACGCCTCGTACGGCGACGGCGGCACAGCCCGCACTAGAGCATAATGTCCGTTGTGCCAGGAGAGTATGCGATCACCGGTAGCCGGGCGTCCGATATCGCGGCCAGCGTCGAACAGGGCGTCTCGTCCGGTGAGCTGCCCCCGGGATCCGTGCTCCCGCCCATGCGGGAGCTGGCCTCGCGACTGGGCGTGAACCCCAATACGGTGGCCGCCGCGTACCGGATCCTGCGCGAGCGCGGGCTCATCGAGACCGACGGCCGTCGCGGCAGCCGGGTGCGGGCCCGGCCCGCCACCCTTGCCCGCGAGGCGATCCGTACCGAACTCCCGCCCGGCGTCCGGGACATCGCCACCGGGAACCCGGATCCGACGCTGCTGCCGCCGCTCACCGACGCTCTCGCGGCCGCCGCCCGCCGGTACACGCACCGGCCGAGGCTGTACGGCGACGACGCCGTGGTGCCGGAGCTGGAGCGCGCGGCCCGGGCCGGCTTCGACGCGGACGGGGTCCCGGCCGGGCCCATCGTCCTGACCTCCGGCGCGCTCGACGCCGTCGAGCGGGTCCTGTCCGCGCACCTGCGGCCCGGCGACGCGGTGGCCGTCGAGGATCCGGGGTGGGGCAGCCTGCTCGATCTGGTGCCCGCGATGGGCTTGAAGGTGCTGCCGGTGGCCCTCGACGACGACGGGCCGCTCCCGTACAGCGTGGCCACGGCCCTCGACAAGGGGGCCCGCGCCCTGATCGTGACCGACCGGGCCCAGAACCCCACCGGCGCGACCGTCAGCGCGGACCGCGCCGCAGAGCTGCGTGCCCTGCTGGAACGCCATCCGAACGTGCTGGTGATCGAAGACGACCACGGGCACGCCATCGTGGAGCAGCCGCTGCACACGCTCGCGGGCGCCACCCGCACCTGGGCGCTCGTACGGTCGACCGCGAAGGCGTACGGGCCCGATCTGCGGCTGGCGTTCCTCACCGCCGACCGGGTGACCGCGGACAGGGTCCAGGGCCGGTACCAGCTCGGCCCGGGGTGGGTGAGCGGGCTCCTCCAGTACGCGGTCGTGGACCTGTGGGAGCAGGGCACCCTCGACACCGCCGCCGTGGCACGTTCGTACCGCGTGCGCCGGGAGGCCCTGATCGCGGCCCTGGAGCGGCGCGGGGTCGCGGCGCGCGGGCGCAGCGGGCTGAACGTGTGGGTGCCGGTTGCCGACGAAACCGGGACGGTGGCCAGGCTCCAGGCAGCGGGGTGGGCGGTAGCCCCCGGGGCCCGGTTCCGCGTGGAGTCTCCGCCCGGGGTGCGCCTGGCCGTCTCGCAACTGGCGGCCGGGGACGTGGAGGAACTGGCCGCGGCGGTGGCGGAGGCGGTCCGGCCGGGCCGTGCGGTGCGCTACGGCTGACCCGGGGGAAGCCGTACGGCTCACCAGCCCTACGGGGTACCGCCGTTGGGCTCGCCTCGTCGTACGGCTCGGGGCAGATCCCTCACGGAGCCCGCCCCTTCGCCGTCTACAGGGTGCGGGCCAGGACGCGCGCATTGCGGCCGGGGTCCAGGGACTGCGACCAGGCGGCCGGAGCCAGACTTGGGCAGACCGGGACGAAGCCGTGGCGGAGGAAGAGCCGACCGCTTCCGGTGGTGGCGGTGAACAGTTTCGGCAGCGAAAGGCTCCGCGCCCTGGCGAAGGCCGCGTGCAGCAGGCGGCCGCCCATGCCCGACCCCTGCCGGTGGGCGGCGACGCAGAAGTTGTACAGCACACCGGCGGTGGGGTGTTCGCTCAGCCCGAGGCAGCCTTCGAGGGTTCCGTCGGGGGTCTGGGCGACGAGGAAGTCGGACGCCCTCGACAGGTAGAGGGACAGGGAGCGTTCACGGAGCGCGCCGGTGTGGACGAACTGCCAGGAGAGGGCGGCGAGCGCGGCGCCGTCCCCCTCGTGCGCCGGCCGTACCGAGAACTCGGAGGCGCGGTGCCAACGAGCGGCGGGGGCTCGGGGCGGCAGCACGGCGAGGGGGGCGGGGGGCAGCGTGGCCGTGGTCAAGGCGTTCCTTCCTCGGGTCGCACCGTTCGCGGGCGCGGAGATCTGCCGGACGGAGTCCGCAGGAGGCGGCTTGCGGCGGCCTCGGCGGAACGATCGAAGTAAGGCTAGCCTTACCTAGGCAAATGAGCCAAGCCGGCTTGCGCCGACCGCCGCGCAACCAGGTTGGGCCGGCACATCGGTGACGATCCGTCCGGGAGGGGCCTCGGGGCGGGTGCCGCTCCCCGGGTACGGCCGTGGGGGGCCAACAGAACAGCCAGTAACGCCAACGGCCTAGGGGGAATTCCGGCTGGACTGGTAGGCCTTGCCTCCACTGCTCGCCCGGCGGCAGGGGTGCCCTGACCAGGGCGGGGGGCGGCCCACCGAGTACATCTGGGGGCCTTGCCGAGGATTCGCGAGGAGATCAGCGGGTTCGGTGGGAACGGGAGCGGGCCAGCCAGCCGAGGGTGATGGCGATCAGGCCCAGGAGCATGGCGAAGTAGGCGCCGCCGAGCCCGTTACCGGTGCCGAGACCGCCATCGGCGGTGGCCGCGACCGTCCCGCCGACGACCAGGGCAACCGGACCCGTCGCGAGAGCCGTGACCGCTCCGTTCCGCCGGGCCCAGGTGATGGCGCGTCCCCGCGTGCTGGTGCGGGCCAGGGCCAGGCCGCCTCCCACCGAGCCGAGGAGGCCGACCAGCGCAGACAGAGAGGCTCCGACCCGGCCGACGCTCACGGTGTGGACGCTTGCGGCGACCGGCTGGACCGAGGGGTCCGCGGCGGCCGGTTCGGCGAACGCGAGACCGCCGATCACCCGGTACGAGAAACTCGTCGTCCGCTACGAAGCGACCGTGCCGGTCGCGGCCATCAACGAGTGGCTGTGACCAGCACTTTCGCAAGTAGTGCCGCGTCAGGCAAGGTTTGCCCGTCAAGTAGCGGCGTCCGGTGCATGGGGTCTCTCCAGGCCCGCAAGGGCCGAGGGGGTGGGGCCGGGAAACTTCACCCGGACCTCACGGACACCTGATCGGCTGAGTGCCGGATCGCCTGGATGCCGGGCAGCCCCGTCTTCCGAGGCCTTCAGTGTGCCCGCCCATCGCCGTCGGTTTCCCGTTCGATGATCCTGGTGATGATCCCGGCCACTCCGGCGCGGACGGAGTCGAGCTCGTCCGGGCCGAACCCGCCGGCCGCCATCCACTGGCCCTCGAGAAACGCCCATCCCGAGGTGAACGCCATCAAGGCAACGATGAGCAGCCGCAGGTCGTCACCTGTGTGTTCCGGTCCGCTGAACTGTTTGCGGTGCATCTCGAACCCCGGCGACATGCTGATCTCGGCCCGCGGATCGGCCGGGTCCATCAGGACGTCCATCAGCGCGACGAGGCTGGCCCTGTGGTCGGCCATGTGGCGCATCCCGCGTACGAATCCCTCAGCGGGGTCGTCCGTCTCGGCGACCACGGCGGCATACCGTTCGACGGTCCGGCGAACGACCTCCTCGATCAGGCGGTCCTTGCCGGCGAAGTGTCGGTGGACAAGCGAATGCTGCAGGCCCGCGTGCTCGGCGATGTCGCGGATGGAAACCTCGGAGGGCAACCGGCGCGCGAAGAGCTCCTCGGCCGCGACCAGGATCTGCTCGCGCACCTCGTGCTTCTTCCGGTACGGCGCCCTGTCGCCCATGAGACCCCTTGCCTGATTGTGTGCGCGTGGATACAATTTTTGTGACCGAACGTCCACACCATTCTACGGTCTTCCGTCATCGTCCACTGACCGAGGGGAGGATGAAGGGGCCTGTAGGAAACCAGCGGATCGCCAGGCCGCCTGTCGGGGTCAGGCCGCTGGCAGCACCACCCGCCACTTCGGCTTCCGCCGCATCGCCCGGTGCCTCCCCGCGCCGGGCCCCTCCTCTCTCAGCCCTCCGCGACCCGCAGAACCCCGCGACAGGAAGAGTCCCCATCATGGCCACGCGAACTCCGGGCCGGAATTTTCTGGTACACGGCCTCTCTTGTTCCTACTTCACCCGTAAGATCACCGGCTGCCTCGACTACAAGAGTCTTCCCTGGCGGCTCAAGCCCAGTATCGGGCTCAACACAGAGGCCCGTGCCCTCGGATGGAACGGCGGCATCCCGACGGCGACCACGCCGGAAGGGGAGATCATCTGGGATTCCACCTCGATCATCCTTCATCTGGACACCCGTTACCCCGAGCCCGCCGTAACGCCGCAGGACAGGCTGCTCGCGTTCCTCTCCCATCTGCTCGACGACTTCTCCGACGAGTGGTTCTACCGGCATGCCGTTGGTACACGCTGGCTGTACGAGGAGAACACCGTCTCCGGCAGTTGGGACATCGTCAGGGAAGGGAGCCGGGAAATCGTCGCGCCCGTCGCCGACATGCGCGCTTTCGTGACGCAGGCGATGACGGCCTGCCTGCCCAGGCTGGGCGTCACCCCCCAGAACATCGGGGCATGGGTCGATGAGTCCTTCCTGCCATGGCAGCGGGTCTTCGCCGCACACCTCGAAAACCACGGGTACCTGCTGGGCGGCCGTCCGGCGCTTTGCGATTTCGCATTCTTCGGAGGCAATGCCGGACATTTCACCAACGACCCCTACTGTCGCCGTCTCACCGAGGAGGCCGGCGAGGCTGTGGTGGGGCACACGCACCGCCTGATGGCACCCGAGGACCAGGAATTCGGCGACTGGTTCGCACCCGACGCCCTGCCGGATACGCTGAGCGACGTCCTTGCCGAAGCAGGTCGTCACTATCTGCCCTGGGTAGCGGAAGCAACCGTAAAGGGCACTGCGACGGTCATGTTCGACAACGGATCCCAAGCCGACATCCCGACGACGAACTTCCTCAACGAAGCCCGTGGCATCATGCTGGCCCGCTATCTCGAAGCCCGCACTCCCGAACTCGACGCGGTGCTCGAACGGGCGGGGATCCTGCGCTATTACGCCGACCACATCGATCAGGCGACCAGCGTGCCGGATCCGGTCTCGCTGCCGCGGCCGACGGACAACAGGCCCTATCCGGCGGGAGAATGATTGACGATCACTATGCGTCGAGGTAGACGGATCACAGCAGAACCCCAGTCGGGGCGAGATGAATAATTTGCATGCATGCCGCCGGCGCGTTGCCCCATCCTGTTGCCCCGCTGCCGCACACCGGAGCCGAGGCGGCGGCGGGATTACGCGGGTGTCGCCGCTTGTCGCCATCCGGAAGAAGGGATTCATGGGCACCTGTCGGTTCCCATTCATCGGACCTGTGACCGCTGTGCGAGGTGTCCAGACCACCGCCGAACGAACCCGCCGAGATGAAAAGCCTCTGACATGCGACTGCTAGTGATCATGGATCCTGTCCAGACGGTGATCGAAGAGAAAGACACATCACTCGCCTTGATGGCCGCGGCCCAGGAGCGAAACCACCGAGTTTATCACTGCGTCGCCGGGGATGTCTGGCTTGACGGCGGGGGCTCGGTGCGGGCGACCGTCAGACCCGCGACCATTACGCCAGGCGGTCACCCGCCCATCACCCTGGGGCCGCCCACCGATGTCGGACTGGGGGAAATGGACGTGGTTCTCGTGCGAACCGACCCCCCCTTCGACAGCGAGTATCTCACGCTGACGCTGCTCTTGGAGCAGGCGCGTGGCTCGACATTCATCGTCAACGATCCCCGAGGGCTTCGAGAAGCCAACGAGAAGCTTTATGCCTGCCGGTTCCCCGAGCTCATGCCTCCTTCGATCGTGACGTCCGCTGTGGACCGGATCACCGATTTCATCGACGAACACGACGGGGCGGTGCTCAAGCCCATCGACGGACACGGCGGGAACGGCGTGCGTGTTCTCGTCCCCGGCGACCTCAACATCCACGGCCTCATCGAGGACATGACCGCATGGGGACGGCGGCCGGTGATGGTACAGCGGTATCTGCGGGAGGTCGCCAAAGGCGACAAACGCATCCTGCTACTCAACGGGGAATTTCTCGGTGCTGTACTCCGCATCCCGGCTGCCGGCGATTTCCGGGCCAACATCGCCGTCGGCGGGACGGCCCAACCAGCCAGACTCGACAGTGGGGATCGCCGCATCATCCACGAGATCGGACCCGCGCTACGCGAAGACGGTCTGTTCTTCGTGGGCATCGACGTCATCGCCGGACATCTCACCGAAGTCAACGTGACCAGCCCTACCGGTATTCGCCAGCTCGCCCGACTCACGGGTGCGAACCCGGCCCACGTGGTCGTCGGCTGGCTGGAGAGACAAGGGGCGTCATCGGCCCTGGATCCCGAGGCAAGTTTCACTTGCCCCTGAATCCACTACCCCGAAACGGCGAGTGTCACCACATGAGCGATTTCTTGCCATGCCTGATTTCCGGCGCCACTTACACGGCAGCTGTAGATGGCCGTTGGAGTGCTTTCTGATCATGGTGCGGTGTCGGCGTATGTGGGGTCTTCGAATTTGAGCGGTGCATCTCGTCAGGGGCGCTGACTGTTCGTCGCGGTGTGTGATGCGCATGGCGGGACTGGCTCCCGGACGCGGGACGCTCGTGGTCCTGGTTGATCGTTTCTGTTCTCTACGCAGAAGGATCACAGGGAGCGCCTTCACCGGCGCGCTGCCGAGCCTGCGGCGCAGGTCACGTAACGCCTTCGCGCTCGGGCGGACGACGGGTGCTCCTGCGAGGCCAGCGGTCAGCGCCCGCAAGGGCCGAGGGGGTGGGGCCTCCCCAGGCCCGCAAGGGCCGAGGGGGTGGGGCCTCCCCAGGCCCGCAAGGGCCGAGGG
>NZ_JBHXFA010000032.1:33524-54005 GCF_042724175.1 Streptomyces sp. NPDC127084 | reverse complement strand
GTCATCACACACTCACCGAAGGTCCCGCTACCCGTGACGGAGCGTCACCGGCGCACGGTGGCACACCCCCGCTTCACGAAAATCTTGCCAGGGCCACGTACACGTGTACGCCGGCACGGGGCGATCGCGATCCGGTCGACCTGCACACCGGACCAGACGGCGGCCGTTCCTCCCGTACCGGTTCGGCGGGTTGCCGCGGAAGCGGGCCGAAAGGCATACAACCCTTTCGGTGCGTCAGAAGTCTCGGGCGTGTACATCTGATCGAATTCCTAGGGGGAAACGGACGTGCGACGCCACATCCGTCACGCCATCGCGATCACCGCGGTGGCCACTGCGCTTACCGGAGGCCTGCTGGCCTTCCCCGGCACCCAGGCCGAGGCCGCCGGCACGGGTCCCGCGCCCAGCCGCTACTCCGATGACTTCAACGGCGACGGCTACCACGACCTGGCCATCGGGGCCCCGGACGCGAGTGTGAACGTCACAGGCACGGACGGGGCCACCGCGGCGGTCGGGAAGGCGGGCTACATCACCGTCTCGTACGGTGGCAAGTCCGGCGCCCAGAAGACCGGTCTGAAGGCGGTCACCCAGAACAGCCCCGGGGTGCCGGGCGACGCGGCCCAGGGCCGGGGGTTCGGGCAGGTCCTCACCAGCGGCGACTTCAACGCCGACGGCTACGCGGACCTCGCCGTGGGCACGCGGGACGAGCAGGTCATCCTGCTCTGGGGCAGCGCCACCGGGCTGAAGGGCGGCACCGCGATGGCCGACCCGCAGAACCTGTCGGGCTACGGCGTGGTCCTGAAGGCCGGTGACTTCACCGGTGACGGGAAGACCGACCTGGTCGTCGGCTACTCCACGTCGCTCCGGCTGTTCCGCGGCCCCTTCACGGCGGACGGTGCGCCCGTCTCGACGAAGAAACTGGACCTCGGCCGCAAGTACCCGGTCTTCCTGCCCGGGGATGCGCAGAACCGCATCGCCGTGGGTCGGATCAACAAGGGGTCCATCGACGACCTCGTCGTCCTCTTCGGGTCTGTTCACCCAGTTCGCCCGGGCGATGTCCGTGAGCGGGGCCGGGTGCTCCTCGGCTCGCCCTCCGGACCGCGCTTCAGCCCGGTGACCATCCGCGGGGGCAACAGCGTCGCCATCGCCGACTTCGACAAGGACGGCTACGGCGATATCGCGGTGGGCGACGCGGAGACCCAGATCGACACCGAGGCCGCCGCGGGCCTGGTGCGGGTCAACTTCGGTTCCGCCGACGGTGTCGACGAGAACCGCAGCATGCGGACGTTCAACGAGGACACCCCCGGCATCCCGGGCGGTGTGGACAAGGGCGACCGCTTCGGCTCCGCCGTCGCCGCGGCCGACCTCAACCTGGACGGTTACCCGGAGCTGGTCGTCGGCGCCCCCGGTGAGCGGAAGTCCACCTGCGAGCACTGCTACATCAGCGGCGGCGGCTTCTACGTGCTGAAGGGCACGTCCAAGGGCGTCACCGGCAGCGGTGCCACGTGGTACGCGCACAACGCGCCCGGCCTCCCCCGCCCGGCCGGCACGTACCGCATCCCCTCGCAGCTCAAGGTCACGGACCTGAACAACGACAAGCAGCCCGAGATCACCATTCCGGTCCAGGCGAGCGGGCCGGAGGTCTGGTCCGTCGGTACGAAGAGCGGCAAGGTCGCCGGGACCTCGACCACCCGCGTGGTGAAGCCGCCGGTCGCCTCCCATGTCGGCACCGGCAGCGAGTTCGGCGTACTGGTCCGCTGAGCGCAGGCCCGGGGCAACGCGGCCCCTCGTGTGACGGCACCCGGCGCGGCGGGGTGGCCGCACACGGGGGGCCGCATACGCTCGCGCCGTGTTCAACCTGACGGCGGTTCTGAAACGGCTGGTCATCGGGCGGGCGCTGCGCAGCGATGAGCTGGGCGAGACGCTGCTGCCCAAGCGGCTGGCGCTCCCGATCTTCGCCTCGGACCCGTTGTCCTCGGTCGCGTACGCCACGCAGGAGATCCTGCTGGTGCTCACCGTCGGCGGACTCGCCTATCTGCACTTCACCCCGTGGATCGCGGCCGGAGTCGTGCTGCTGATGACCGTCGTGGTGCTGTCGTACCGGCAGGTGGTGCACGCCTACCCGACCGGCGGCGGATCGTACGCGGTCGCCACGGCCAATCTCGGCGATTCGGCAGGTCTGGTCGTCGCCGCCGCGCTGATGGTCGACTACGTGATGACGGTGGCCGTGTCGGTCGCGTCCGGCGTCGACAACATCATCTCGGCGCTCCCCTCGCTGGCCGACTACCGGGTGGCGATGGCCCTCGTCTTCGTCGCCCTGCTCACCGCGATCAATCTGCGCGGGGTGCGGGAGTCGGGCCGCGCCTTCGCCGCACCCACGTATCTGTTCATCGCCGGAGTGCTCGTCATGTGCGGCACGGGTCTGCTCCGCTACCTCCTGGGTGACGCCCCGGTCGCCGAGACGGCCCAGTACGGCATCAAGCCCGTGCCGGGCGAGGCCGACCTCCTGGGACTGGCCCTGGTGATGCTGGTGCTACGCGCCTTCTCCAGCGGCTGCACCGCGCTGACGGGAGTCGAGGCGATCTCGAACGGCGTGCCCGCCTTCCGCAAACCGAAAGCGCGGAACGCGGCCACCACACTGGCGGCGATGGGACTGATCGCCATCGCCATGTTCGTCGGGGTCACCACGCTTGCCATCGTCGCCAAGGTGCATATCGCGGCGGACAGTTGCGACCTCGTCGGCCTGCCCGACTGCGCGGACTACACCCAGCGCACGGTCATCGCCCAGTTGGCCGCCGCGGTCTTCGGCGGCGAGCACAGCTTCGGCTTCTACTACGTGCAGGCAGTTACCGCGCTGGTGCTGATCCTCGCCGCGAACACGGCCTTCAACGGCTTTCCGCTGCTCGCATCGATCCTCGCACAGCACCGCTACCTGCCCAGGCAGTTGCACAACCGGGGAGACCGGCTCGCGTTCTCCAACGGCATCCTGGCCCTCGCCGTCGTCGCAGGCGTGCTGCTGTGGGCGTACAAGGCGAACGTCACCAGCCTCATCCACCTCTACATCCTGGGTGTGTTCACCTCCTTCACGCTCTCCCAGACCGGAATGGTCCGGCACTGGAACCGGGAACTGCGCACCGAGCGGGACCCGGTGCTGCGCAGACGCCAACAGACGGCCCGGATCATCAACGCCACCGGCGCTGCCATCACCTGTCTGGTGCTGGTGATCGTGCTGCTCACCAAGTTCACGCAGGGAGCCTGGCTGGCGGTGGTCGCCGCCACCGTGCTCTGGGTGACGATGCGGGCCATCCGCCGCCACTACGACGCCACGTCCGCCGAACTGGCGGTGACGGACGCACACGGTGCGCTGGCGCCGCCGTCCCGGGTCTTCGGCATCGTGCTGGTGTCGACCCTGCACAAACCCACACTGCGGGCACTCGCCTACGCCCGGGCCTTCCGGCCCGACCGGTTGGAGGCCCTGACGGTCGCCGTCGACCGCGACTCCACCGCCGAGTTGCAGCGCCAGTGGGAGGAGTTCGGCATCGACGTGCCCCTCAAGGTCGTCGACTCCCCCTACCGGGAGATCACCAGCGCGGTGATGGTGTACGTCCGTTCCATCGTGCGGGAGAGCCCGCGTGACGTGATCGCCGTCTTCATCCCCGAGTACGTGGTCGGGCACTGGTGGGAGAACATCCTGCACAACCAGTCGGCGCTGTGGCTCAAGAGCCGGCTGCTGTTCACCCCCGGGGTCACGGTGACCAGCGTGCCCTGGCAGCTCAGTTCCTCGGCCGCCGCCGACCATCCCGCGGCCCGCGCTCCCGGGGCGGTACGGCGCGGCGAACCGGCCGGCCGTTTCAGGCGCTGACCGTGCGGGCCTCTTGGCGCGGCGACCGCGCTGTCCGACACTTGGTCGATGACGCAGCGCGTGGATCTCGCGACGGTGATGGACCGCTTGGCGATCAACGACGTGGTCACCGGGTACGCGGTGGCGGTGGACGACGCGGACTGGGCGGGCTACCAGGCCCTGTTCACCACGGACGGCCGTGCCGACTACCGCGGCGCCGGTGGCATCGAGGGTCCCGCGGCGGAGGTCGCGGGGTGGTTGGAGCAGACGCTGAGGCTGTTTCCGGTACGGCAGCACCTGATCGTGAACCGGCGGGTGCTGATCCAGGACCTCGGCGGCTATCCGGGTGACGGGGCGGAAGTACGGGCCGACTACGTCAATCCGATGCGGCTGGAGTCGGGCGACGACTTCGTGTCCGGGGGCCGGTACGTCTTCGGCCTGACGCGCACGGAGGGTGGTTGGCGGCTGCGTTCGGTCACCGTCCTTGAGAAGTGGCGGCATGCCTCGTTCCCTGCCGCGGTCGCCGAGTGATCCCGGCAGCGCCGCTTTCCGGCACCGCGCCACCGCATCGCCGCGGGTCACCGGCTCACCCGCTCACTCCGGCCCGCGCCCCGGCTCCTCCCGCGCCTCGCCTCGCCACCACCGGATGCCCCAGAGCCGACCGCTGACTCACACTGGAGGCACACTCTGCTCTCGGGGAGGCGCGGCATGCGGATTCCGGTCGGCCGGCGGGAGCGGCTGACGAGGCTGCTGTCATCGCCGTGGTGGCGCGGCCCGGCCGCGCTCGTGGCGGGCGCCCTGCCTGTCGTCGCGTTCCCGGCCCCCGGGCTGTGGTGGTTCGCCTACGTCGCCCTCGTACCGTGGCTGCTGCTGGCCCGCACGGCTCCGACGGCGCGTCGTGCGCTGCTCGACGGCTGGCTCGGCGGTACGGGCTTCATGGTGGCCGTCCACCACTGGCTGCTGCCGAACCTGCATGTGTTCCTGGTCGTGGTGGCGGCGCTGCTCGGGCTGCTGTGGGCGCCGTGGGGCTGGCTGGTCCGGCTGATGCTCGGCGGGCACCCGTCCGCCGCCCGGGCGGCGGCGTCGCTCGCCGTGCTGCCCTCGGGCTGGCTGATGGTGGAACTGGTCAGGTCCTGGGAGGGGTTGGGCGGCCCTTGGGGGCTGCTCGGGGCAAGCCAGTGGCAGGTGCCATTCGCACTGCGGTTCGCCGCCGTCGGCGGGGTGTGGCTGGTGAGCCTGCTGGTGGTGGCGGTGAACACCGCGGTGGCCGTGCTGGTGGCCGTTCGCCCGGCCCGCGTCCCCGCCGCGGCGGGGCTGGGCGCGTGCGCCGCGGCGGTGGGGGCGGTCTGGCTGTGGGCGCCGGGGCCGGGGCCGTCCGACGGGGAGTTCCGTATCGCCGTGGTCCAGCCGGGGGTGGTCCCGGGGCCTGAACGGCGCTTCGCCCGGAGCGAGCAGCTCACCCGGGAGTTGTCCGGCCGGAACGTCGATCTCGTGGTGTGGGGCGAGAGCAGCGTCGGCATGGACCTGAGCGCCCGGCCCGATCTGTCGGCGCGACTTGCCGCGCTGTCCCGCGCCGTGGACGCCGAGATCCTCGTCAACGTCGACGCACGGCGCCCCGCGGGGGCGCGGACCCAGCCGGGCGACGCACAGGGCGGCATTTTCAAGAGCAGCGTGCTGGTGGATCCGCAGGGCCCGACCGGGGACCGCTACGACAAGATGCGCCTGGTGCCCTTCGGCGAGTACGTTCCGGCCCGTGGCCTGCTGGGCTGGGCCACCTCGGTGGGACGGGCGGCGGGCGAGGACCGGATGCGCGGCAGCCACCAGGTGGTGATGGCGGTACCGGACCGGCAGACCGGCACCGCGGTCCGCGTGGGACCGCTGGTGTGCTTCGAGTCGGCGTTCCCCGATATGAGCAGGCGGCTGGCCATGGACGGCGCCGAGGTACTCATCGCCCAGTCGGCGACATCGACGTTCCAGGAGAGCTGGGCACCGGCGCAGCATGCCTCGCTCGCGGCGCTGCGGGCGGCGGAGACGGGACGGCCGATGGTGCACGCCACCCTCACCGGCGTCAGCGCCGTCCACGGGCCGGACGGAGGGCAGCTGGGCGAACGGCTGGGCACGGACGACAGCACGGCCTTCGTGTACGGCGTTCCGCTGGTCCACGGCACGACACCGTATGTGCGCTTCGGGGACTGGGCCGTGTACGGGGCACTGTCGGTCCTCGCGGCGCTCTATCTGACCGGGTTGGTGCGCGGGGTCGTGCGGGTGCTCAGGAAGCCTGCTCCAGAGCCTCCCGTACGATCCGCTCGCACAGTTCATGGGTCAGCAGCGCGTCCTCGGCGCTGAGGAACTTCCCGGAGCGCACGGCGTCGAGGAAGGCGGACACCGACTGCTCGATTCCGCGTTGCCGTGCGACGGGCACCCAGTCGCCGCGTCGGCGCACCGTCGGCTGGCCCTTGTGATCGATGACATCCGCGAGGTTGAGGATCTCGCGCTTGGTGTCCTGCCCCGCCACTTCGAGGATCTCCTCGCTGGAGCCGCCGCGCCGGTTCATCATGCCGATCGCGGTGAAGCCGTCTCCGGAGAGCTCCAGCACGACGTGGTGCATGAGTCCGCCCCTGACCCTGGCCCGTACGCCCATGTGCTCGACGGGTCCCGGCAGCAGGAAACGCAGGGTGTCGGCGACATGGATGAAGTCGTCCAGGACCAGGGTGCGTGGGTCCTCGGGGAGCCCGACGCGGTTCTTGCGCATCAGGATGAGTTCCCGGGGATGGTCCAGGCACTGGGCGTACGCGGGCGCGAATCGGCGGTTGAAGCCCACGGCGAGCGAAGTGCCGGTCCGTTCGGACAGTGCGACCAGCCGGGCGGAGGCGTCGAACTGGTAGGCGAGTGGTTTGTCGACATAGGTGGGTACACCGGCCGTCAGCAGCCGCGTCACGATCTCGGGGTGCACGGGGGTGGGGGCGTGCACGAAGGCGGCGTCGAGGTCCTGCGCGATGAGGGAGTCCAGGCTGGTGTGGCAGCGGGCCGCGGGGATGTGCCGGTCGGCCGCGATCTGGTCGAGGGTGGCGGCGGTCCGGGTGTGCAGGTGGAGTTCGACGTCCGCCCGGGTGGTCAGCACGGGCAGGTACGCCTTGCGCGCGATGTCCCCGAGCCCGATGCAGCCGACCTTCACCGTGGTCTCCCTCATCCCTCGTGGCTCATGGCATGTCCCGAGTCAGCGTGTGACATGCCGCGTGTCGATCAGCGCACCGTATGCCCCGTGTCAGTGTGCCCCCGGTGCCGGGGTGCCGCTCCGGCAGGACACGGCCGCGTCGGCGGCTCCCAGTCGGCGATGCCGTCGAAGCCTCGCAGCACGAGTCCCGGGCCGAAGCGTGATACCGCCCTGATGAGGGCGTCCCGTACGGCGACACCGACGGCGCCGTCGTGCAGGGCCACCCGGCCGATCCTGGTGGCCAGGCGCACGACGCCCATGGTGCGCGGGAGCCGCTCGCGGGTGTACGTGCCGAGGCCGTCGGCCACGTCCGGGCCGCGCCCCGCGTGGTGGGCGAGCACGATCCCGTCCTCGATGGCCTGGTTGCCGCCTTGGCCCAGGGTGGGCTGCATGGCATGGGCGGCGTCGCCGACGAGCGCGACCCTGCCGTGGTGGTAGGCGGGCAGCGGTTCGGCCATGTGGTGGACGTCGTGGCGCAGCACCTGGGCGGGTTCGGCGGCGGCGACGACGTCGGGAATCGGCCGGTGCCAGTCGCCGAAGCGGCGCAGCAGTTCGGCGCGTTCGTCATCGGCCGCGCGCTCCCCTTCGGGTGCCAGGGCCGCCGCGTACGCGTAGACCCGGCCGTCCTTCAGCGGCTGGGTGCCCCAGAGTCGGCCGCGTCCCCAGGTCTCATGCGGGGCGAACGGGGTGTCGGGGGCGGGGATGACGACGCGCCAGGTGGTGAATCCGGAGTAGCGAGGTCCCGGATGTGCGGGGAACAGCGTGCCGCGCACCGCCGAGTGGATTCCGTCGGCACCGACGACGAGGTCGGCTTCGAGGCCGCCGACCGCGGTCGTGACCAGCGCGGGACGCCGCTCGTCGCCCGGATCGGTGAGCACGGCCGCCGTCCCTGTCCGCACCGCGCCACCGGGCAGCGCGGAGACGAGGAGGTCCACGAGGGTCGCGCGGTGTACGACGACCAGGGGGCCGCCGAACCGCTCGGCGGCCGCTTCGCTGTCCGTGCGGTTCAGCCAGCGGCCCCGGGGATCGCGCAATCCACCGTCGCCCTGCCAGGCGGACAGGTTTCTGACCTGGTCGCCGAGGCCGATGGCATCGAGCGCGCGCTGGGAGTTGGGGGCGAGGCCGATTCCGGCGCCGACGGGGGCGAGCGAGTCGGCGCGTTCGAGGACGGTGACGTCCCAGCCCTGCTGGTGCAGGGCGACGGCGGCGGTGAGTCCGCCGATGCCTGCGCCGACGACAACCGCTTTGGACATGCGTGTGTGGACCATGACCCCTCCGTGACTACATCTGTAGTGACGCCAACGGTACTACAGGCGTAGTGAGGGGGGTAGGGTTGCCACATGCCCGCACGCACCACCAGCTCCACCGGCCGCTCGGATCTGATCGCCGACGCGGCGCTGGTCCTGCTCGCGGAACGCGGGATGCGCGGGCTCACCCACCGGGCGGTCGACGAGGCCGCGGGGCTCCCCCAGGGATCGACGTCCAATCACGCCCGCACCCGTCAGGCGCTTCTCGAAGCGGCCGTACGCCGACTCGCGGAGCGGGAGGCGCAGGTGCTCATGCCGGACGGGCCGCCGACTGAGGAGTACGGCGACGTGGACGGGGTGGACGGGGTGCTCGACGGACTGTCACTGGCCCTGCACCGTTATCTGACCGCCCATCGCGCCCTGCTGGTGTGCCGCTACGAGCTGGCCCTGGAGGCCACCAGGCGCCCCGAACTGCGCGAGTTCTACGACCGCGCGGGCGCCGCATTCCGTGAGCCGCTGGTCGCGATGATGCGCGCCGCGGGTTCGGCCGAGCCCGAACGGCACGCCCTGTCCGTGGTGGCCTGGTGCGAGGGGCTGATGTTCTCCTGCGCGGTCGGCTCCTACCACGCGTCCGTGCCGAGCCGGGACGAGCTCAGAAAGGGTTTCGAGGAGCTGCTGCGCGGCATGCTCGGCACCTGAGTCATGGGTCGGCCCAGACCGGCGTGGGCCGGATGGCGCCGGCCCGGGGCAGGGCGGGCTGGGGCAGGGCGGGCTGGGAAATGCCTTGCATCCGAAGATATTCATGATCGACCATGCGCCTTATGACCACCCCCGAACGCACCAACCCGTCCACCACCGCCGGCGAGCGCGACATGCTCGAAGGATGGCTCGACTTCCATCGCGAGACCCTCGCCCAGAAGTGCGCAGGACTCGACGACAAGCAGCTGCGGGAGACTTCCGCCCCGCCGTCGGACCTGAATCTGCTCGGGCTTGTGCGCCACATGGCGGAGGTCGAGCGCCACTGGTTCCGCCGGATCCTGGTGGACGAGGACGCGCCTCCGCTCTACTACACCGATGAGGACCCGGACGGGGACCATCATGTGACCGCCGATGACACCTGGGAGCAGGCACACGGCGCCTGGCAGGGCGAGATCGCCCGCGCTCGCCGGCTCGCAGCCCCCCGCTCGCTGGACGACCTTTCGGCGGGCACCAGCAGGTCCGGTGAGCCGTTCAACCTGCGCTGGATCTATGTCCACATGATCGAGGAGTACGCCCGCCACAACGGGCACGCCGACCTGCTGCGCGAACGGATCGACGGAGCGACGGGCGACTGAGCTGACGCCCGCCGGCTCAGACATTCGCCAGCCGAACCTCCAGCCGGGTGATGGCGGCACGCACCCCCGCGCCGTAGGGGTCGTCCGCCAGCACGGCCGAGGCGGCCCTGGCCCGGTCCAAATGGATCCTGGCCGCCTCGAGCCGCTGGAGCTTCAGATAGTCGGCCGCCAGATTGAGGTGCAGGGCCGGATGGAACGCCGCCTCACGGGCCAGTCCCCGCGCCGCCGCCAGCGCCCGTAGATCCCAGGCGAGCTCGTCGCCGGGATCGTCCTGAGTGTCCGCCATGTAGTGGGCGAGGGTGCAGCGGTGCAGCGCGGGCCCGCGCTCCCCGATCTGCTGCCACAGTTCTCCGAAGCGATTGCGCGCTTCCTCGCGGTCCCCCGCATGGAGCAGCATGACCGTCTGCCCGATCCTGGTCATGACGGCGTCATCCGGCGACTCACCCTGCTGCTCGCTCACTGCGGCCTCCAGCGCCTTGACACGGGTGATCCCGACGCTACCCGCAATACCCGGCGCAGGCTCGGGCCGGACTCCGAGCCTGCGCGCATCGCCCGGATCGGGCGCCCGCCCCGGCGCCTGGCCCCGCCTGCGGCATACTTCGGCGTCTTCAGCCCAGGTCGGGGACCCGCCAGTCGATCGCCTCATGCCCTTGGGCCGCCACCGCCTCGTTTATCCGGGTGAAGGGCTGGGAGCCGAAGAACTTCTTCGCGGACAGCGGAGAGGGGTGGGCACCCTTCACCACCACATGGCGCTCCTGGTCGATCAGCGGCAGCTTCTTCTGGGCGTAGTTCCCCCAGAGCACGAACACCGCCGGGTCGGGCCGCGAAGCCACGGCGCCGATCACGGCGTCCGTGAACTTCTCCCAGCCCTTGCCCTTGTGGGAGTTGGCCTCGCCGGACCGCACCGTCAGGACCGCGTTCAGCAGGAGCACGCCCTGCTGCGCCCAGGACATCAGGTAGCCGTTGTCCGGCACCGGGTGCCCGAGCTCTTCCTTCATCTCCTTGTAGATGTTCCGGAGCGAGGGCGGGATCCTGACGCCCGGGCGGACCGAGAAGCACAAGCCATGCCCCTGGCCTTCACCGTGGTACGGATCCTGGCCGAGGATCAGCACCTTGACCCGGTCGAAGGGCGTGGCGTCCAGCGCTGCGAAGACCTCCTCGCGCGGCGGGTACACCGGCCCCCTGGCGCGCTCGTCCTCGACGAATTCGGTGAGCTCCTTGAAGTAGGGCTTCTGGAGCTCCTCGCCGAGGACGCCGCGCCAGGACTCGGGCAGCATGTCGGTGTCGGTCACGTCAACAACCTCCGGTGAGCGATCTGTTCTCAGTCACAGAACCTACCGTCGGCCACTGACAATCGGGCCCGCTGCCGGAGAACCGGGTCCGGCAGGGACCGCTACCAGCTGGTCTTCCGCTCCAGCGTCCAGACCTGCATGATCGTCTGCGGGTCGAGGGCCTGCTCGCAGCCCGCGATCTCCTTGCTGGCGGCGATATGCAGCTTGCCCTGCCACAGCGGAAGCAACCGGACGTCCCGCACCAGGACCTGCTGTGCCGTCGCGAACTGGTCGGATACCGAAACCGATCCGCGGTCGCTCTCCTTGCGGGACAGCGTGAGCTGCTCGGCGATCTCCGGGCTGTCGTAAGGGGTGCCGAGCGCGTTCTCCTTGCCGACGAACGGCGCGATGAAGTTGTCCGGGTCCGGGAAGTCAGGGAACCAGCCTCGGCCGAACACCGGGTACTGACCGTCCTTGTAGCCCTGCTGGAAGTCCTTCCAGGGCTTGCTCTGCAAGGTGATCTCGAACAGCTTGGATGCTTCGAGCTGCCGCTTGATCTCCGCGAACTCGAGGGCGGTGGAGGAGCCGTAACGGTCGGTGGTGAACCACAGCGTCAGCTTGACCGGGGTCTCGATCCCGGCCTTGGTGAGTATCCGGCGCGCCTCGGCGGGGTCCGGGTCGCCGAAGGTGTCGAAGAAGCTGGTGGTGTGGCCGGCGATGCCCTTCGGGACCATGGAGTACAGCGGCTCCGCGGTGCCGTTGTAGACCTTGGCCACCAGCGCCTCGCGATCGATGAGCTGGGCGACCGCCTTGCGTACCGGCAGCTTTGCCGCGGCCTGGTCCTTGGGGTTGAACACCAGGTAGCGAATGTCGGCGCCCACGGTCTCGACGACCTGGATCCCGTCGTTCTCCGGCTTCTTCCCCTGCAGGGAGGTGATCTCGTCCGCGGTCAGACCTCGGTTGGTGACGTCGATCTGCTGCTTCTTGAGGGCGCTCACCATCACTTCCGAGTCCTTGAAGTAGCGAATGGTGACCGCCTCGTTCTTGCGGTCGGCGAACCCGTGGTAGCTCGCGTTCTTCTTCAGCTCGGCCCGGTCGCCCTCCGTGTAGGACTCCAAGGTGTACGGACCCGAGCCGGTGAGCTGGCCGTCCTCACGCAGCGCGCCCGCCGGGTATTCCGCCGGGTCGACAAGCGACATGGCGGGAGTGGCGAGGATGAACGGGAAAGTGGCGTCGGACTTGGAAAGCCGGAACGTGACCGTGCGGTCGCCTTCCGTCTGCACGGAGCTCAGCGATCCGAGCAGTCCCGCGGGGCCGCCCTTGACGTTGATCTTCTTGATCCGGTCGATGGAGTGCTTGACCGCGGCGGCGTCCAGCTTGTGCCCATTGGAGAAGGTGAGACCTTCTCGGAGCTTGCACGAGTATGTCGTACTGGTGTCATCGGCGAACTCGCAGCTCTCCGCGGCGTCGGGCTGCGGGCTGGTGCTCCCGGTGGGGAAACTCAGCAGCGTCTGGAACACATTCCGGTACAGCTCCCAGGAGCCGTCCCACGCGGCGGCGGGATCGAGTGTGCTGGGCTCACTCGTGGTGCCGACGACCACCGGCTTCGCCCCATCGGCGTCATCGTCGGAGAAGAGACCGCATCCCGCTACCAGGGATATGGACGCAACGGCCGCGGCGCCCCGCAGCATCGTCCGGTTGAACACGTGCACACGCTCCTCGTTCAGCCATGGGTCGGCGAACCATACCGCAGTGCCCCTCCGGATCAACGGAGCGGTCCAGAGGGGCACTTTTGGCAATCCATGGCCATTCAGGCATAAAACGACTCAGTGGACTCCGGCATTGAGGAAGATACCGCCGTCCACGACAAGTGTCTGCCCTGTGATCCAATCCGACTGATCCGAGGTGAGAAACGCCGCCGCACCACCGATGTCACGGGGAACACCCAGCCTCCCCATGGGATAGGCGGCCGCCGCCTCTGCCTCCCGGCCCTCGTACAACGCTTCCGCAAACTTTGTCTTGACCACAGCCGGCGCGATCGCATTGACTCGGACGGTCGGCGCGAATTCATGCGCCAGCTGAAGAGTCAGGTTGATCATCGCCGCCTTGCTCATTCCGTATGCCCCGACGAACGGGGAGGCGGAGATTCCGGCAACCGAGGCGATGTTCACGATCGCGCCGCCGTGCTCCTTCTGCCACACCCGCCAGGTTTGCTGAGCGAAGCCGAGCGCGGAGATCACATTGGTCTCGTAGACCTTGCGGGCTACCGCGAGGTCCAGCTCGGCCATGGGACCGAAGACGGGATTGGTGCCGGCGTTGTTGATGAGGAAGTCCACGCGGCCGAAGGCGTCCATGACCCGCGCGACGGCGTTGGCCTGGTGCTCCTCGTCGTGGGCCTTGCCCGCGACGGCGATCACCCGGTCCGCGCCGAGCCGCTCGACGGCTTCCTTCAGTGAGTCCTCATTACGGCCGGTGATGCACACCTGGTCACCGCGGGCCACCAGCGCCTCGGCGACGCCGTAGCCGATCCCCCGGCTGCCGCCCGTGACCAAGGCGGCCCTTCCGGAGAGCGGCGGGAGTTCCTGAGTCGTCATCGCTGTGCCTCCAGGTCAGTTGAGCGGGCCGCCGGCCACGTACATGACCTGACCGGAGATGAATCCGGCGTCGTCACCGGTGAAGAAGGCGATCGCGTTGGCGACGTCCTCGGGCCGGCCGACCCGCTGCACCGGGATCTGGGTGGCGGCGGCGGCCTGGAACTCCTCGAAGCCCATGCCGACCCGGGCGGCGGTCTGCGCGGTCATCTCGGTGACGATGAAGCCGGGGGCCACCGCGTTGGCGGTGACACCGAACTTGCCGAGCTCCTTCGCCAGGGTCTTGGTGAAGCCCTGGAGGCCCGCCTTGACGGCGGAGTAGTTGGCCTGGCCGCGGTTGCCCAGCGCGGAGCTGGAGGACAGCGAGACGATCCGGCCGAAGCCGGCGTCCACCATGTGCTTCTGGCAGGCCTTGGCCATCAGGAACGCGCCCTTGAGGTGCACGTTCATCACGATGTCCCAGTCCGACTCGCTCATCTTGAAGAGCAGGTTGTCCCGCAGCACCCCGGCGTTGTTGACGAGGATGGTCGGCGCGCCGAGCTCGGCGGCCACCCGGGCCACCGCCGCCTCGACCTGATCGGAGTCGGAGACGTCGCAACCCACGGCGACGGCCTTGCCGCCGGCCGCGGTGATCTTCTCGACGGTGTCCTTGCAGGCCGCCTCGTCGAGGTCGAGTACGGCGACGGCACGGCCTTCGGCCGCCAGGCGTACGGCGGTGGCGGCGCCAATGCCGCGCGCCGCTCCCGTCACGATGGCAACGCGCTGCTCGGTGCTGGACATGGTTGGCTCTCCTCGCCCTCGGATCCCGGTAAACGATGAACGCTGAACGACGAACAACGAACGCTGAGCACGGCCACCCGGCACAACCGGAAGAAGTGGATGAGCGACCGCTTAGTACCTCAGCTGGACGAGACGCTAGAAGCCCCTGGCACCCGGTGTCAACGCACCCCCCGCATTCCGGCGCCGGGTTCACCTCCGCCACTCGGGCGATCAGCGCACCAGCACATCGAGCAACCGCTCGACCTCAGCTTCCGGATCGGCGGTCAGACCGGTGTGCACGGGCCCCGGCTGGACCACCGTCGAACGGGGTGCGATCAGCCAGCGGAAGCGACGTCCGGCGTCGTCACGGGCTGCCTGCCCTGCGTCGTCGCCGCCCCGGCACACGCCCTCGACGGCGCGCAGCGCGGCCCGTACACCGGTGACGTCCGCCCGCGGATCGAGTGCCCTCAACTTCGCCTCGTCCAGATGGGTGCGCGCTGACACGAAGGACCTTGCGCGGCAGTAGACCACCACCCCGGCGTTGAAGCACTCACCCCGCTCCACCCGGGGCACGACACGCAGCAGCGCGTACTCGAACATGGCCCGGTCTCCGGCACCGCTCACTGCCCGCCGCCCTTCACGCCGTCGCTGTCCTTCTTCGTGGGATGCGGCCAGGGTGCGGCGTGCTCGGTCAGCCAGCCCGGCGCCTGTGAGGGCCGCGGCTTGGACGGGGCGCCCAAGGTGATCCGCTCATGGATGGTGGCGGCGCGGGAGAGCAGCGCTTCCACATAGGCGCGCCGCACGGCGTCGGTGGAGTCGAATCCCGGCTCGTCGACCAGCCATTCGTCCGGTACGTCCGCGGCCACCTCGGTCAGCAGCTCCTCGGTGACCCGCGGCGCCAATTCGGCCGCGGCGGTGGCGATGTCGGGCCGGAAGGGGGCGAGAGCATGGTCGGACGCGTCATAGGCCTTGCCGGCCGAGGCAGGCGCACCCGCCCAGTTGTGGTGCCAGATCATGGTGGCGCCGTGGTCGATCAGCCACAGGTCGCCGTGCCAGATCAGCATGTTGGGATTGCGCCAGGACCGATCCACGTTGTTGATCAACGCGTCGAACCAGACCACCCGGCCCGCTTCCCCGGCGTCCACCTCGTAGGCCAGCGGGTCGAAGCCGAGCGACCCGGGCAGGAAGTCCATCCCGAGGTTGAGGCCGCCACTCGCTTTGAGCAGCTCCTGCACCTCCTGGTCAGGCTCGGAGAGACCGATGACCGGATCGAGCTGAATCCCCACCAGCTCCGGGACCCGCAGCCCCAGCCTGCGGCCGAGCTGCCCGCAGACGACCTCGGCGACCAGCGTCTTGCGGCCCTGCCCCGCGCCGGTGAATTTCATGACGTAGGTACCGAGATCGTCGGCTTCGACGATTCCCGGGAGCGACCCACCCTCACGCAAGGGTGTGACATAGCGAGTCGCAATGACCTCTCTCAACACTTTCTCAGGCCATCCTTAACTTCCGCCTTGCAATCCACGGTCAACCGCCGATGGCAGAGAAGCGGAAATCGGCCGTCGACAGCCCTGGGAGAGTCTGGGGGAGTTTCGGTCGGCGTACCGATCTCCCCGCTCCCCCAAGCAGTCCGTCGATGGCGGCGCGTCCCTTGCTTCCGGCCTCCGGCATGAAATGTGCATAGTAACCGAGGGTGATCGCAGGCGAGGAGTGCCCGAGCCGTCGCGCCAGGGTCACCACAGACTGCCCGGCCTCCAGCATGATCGAGGCCATTGCCGCGGCACATGGAAGCCGCCCTCCGGAACCGCACACCGATACCGCCGACAACCGCACGGTCTCCTGCGCGTCCGGTGACCAGGTCCACGCATCCCCCTGACCACCTGGCACTGGCACTGGCACTGGCTGAAGTCAAGACAACAGCCACGTCACCCGTTCGGACGAATCTCGGCCGCTGTTCAAACGACGCTCGGCGGGAGCAGGGTCTCCGCACCGCCGGACGTCGCTCAAGTGGCCCGCCGAAGGGACTCGTGGACAGACTGGATTGTGCTGATCGATTACTGGCCGCTGCTGGGCCTGCGGCTGACGACGCCACGCTTGGAGCTTCGCCTGCCGAACCCGGATGAGCTCGCGGAACTGGGCGATCTGGCACACGAGGGTGTTCACGATCCATCCCAGATGCCGTTCAGTAGCGGCTGGACGGATCAACCTGGGGCCGACCGGGCGCGCTCGGTGATTCAGCACCAATGGCTGCGACTCGGGAACTGGCGACCGGAGGACTGGTCCCTCAATCTCGCGGTCTTCCTCGGAGGCCGTCCCGTGGGAGTGCAGGCCCTCGCTGCGAGGCGCTTCGCGCTGGTGAGGGAAGTCAACACCGCCTCGTGGCTGGGGCTGTCGTTCCAGAGCCAAGGCATAGGCACGGAGATGCGGGCAGCCGTCCTGCACTTGGCGTTCACCGGACTCGGGGCCGAAGAAGCGACCACCGGCTCTTTCATCGACAACACCGCTTCGCTGGCGATCTCCCGCAAGCTGGGGTACGCCGCCGACGGCATCGAACGGCGCGTCGTTCGCGGGGACGTCGTCCTCATGCAGCGGCTCCGGCTGTCACGCAGCGCGTGGCAGACAACCGTGACCCCGGTCATCGAGATCACGGGTCTCACCCCGTGCCTGTCGCTCTTCGGCCTGTCCCCGGATCAAGCCCCTGGCTGACTGCGCGCCAGCGGACCCCGCGCGGCGTCGCGCCTCAGAGGTACAAGCCCGCCAAACTCGTCCGACAGCACTCTCATCACACCACCATCGTTGGCCTGAACTAGGCTATTCGATAAGGGAATTACCGACCTTCACAGCCCGATACCATCTACCGTCATGACGACCGCATCTCCTCGCCAGGGCGTACCCGACAAGCCCACACTCGACGGCCTTGAGGCCAAATGGGCTCCGACCTGGGACGAGCAGGGCGTATACGTATTCGACCGCACCGCGCCTCGCGAGCGGGTGTACTCGATCGACACGCCTCCGCCCACCGTAAGCGGCTCCCTCCACGTCGGGCACGTGTTCTCGTACACCCAGACGGACACGCTCGCCCGCTTCCACCGGATGCGCGGCAAGGCGGTCTTCTACCCGATGGGCTGGGACGACAACGGCCTGCCTACCGAGCGTCGGGTGCAGAACTACTTCGGTGTTCGGTGCGACCCGGCCCTGCCGTACGACCCTGACTTCACTCCGCCCGCGTCTCCGGGCAAGCAGCAGGTCCCGGTGTCCCGCCGCAACTTCATCGAGCTGTGCGAGCGGCTCACGCTGGAGGACGAGAAGGTCTTCGAGAGCCTGTGGCGCCGACTGGGGCTCTCCGTCGACTGGAATCACACCTACCAGACCATCGACAGCCGCGCCCGCGCCATCTCCCAGCGCGCCTTCCTGGCCAACCTCGCTCGCGGCGAGGCATACCAGGCCGAGGCTCCGACACTGTGGGACGTGACTTTCCAGACCGCCGTCGCCCAGGCCGAGTTGGAAGACCGTGAGCGTCCCAGCGCCTACCACCACCTGCTGTTCAGGGCGGAGGCAGGGCCGGTCGTGGAGATCGCCACGACACGCCCCGAGCTGCTGCCCGCCTGCGTCGCGGTCGTGGCGCATCCGGACGACGAGCGTTACCGGAAGCTGTTCGGCACCACGGTGCGGACGCCGGTCTTCGGTGTCGAGGTGCCTGTGGTGGCCCATCGCCTGGCCGACCCTGAGAAGGGCACGGGTGCGGCCATGATCTGCACCTTCGGCGACACCACCGACGTGGTGTGGTGGCGTGAGCTGGACCTTCCCACCCGTTCGGTGATCGGGCGGAACGGCCGCTTCGTACCCGAGGCACCGGCCGCGCTGGAGTCCGACGCCGCGAAGGCCGCGTATGCCCAGCTTGCCGGGGCGACCCCGCACACGGCCCGGGAACGCCTCGTGGAGATGCTGCGCGCGGAGGGCGGTCTCCTCGGTGAGCCGCGGCCCTTCAACCACATGGTCAAGTTCTACGAGAAGGGCGACAAGCCGCTCGAGATCG
The DNA here is from genome assembly GCF_042724175.1 of Streptomyces sp. NPDC127084. Lineage (NCBI taxonomy): Bacteria > Bacillati > Actinomycetota > Actinomycetes > Kitasatosporales > Streptomycetaceae > Streptomyces > Streptomyces sp. NPDC127084. The sequence continues at coordinate 35,718 of NZ_JBHXFA010000032.1, read as the reverse complement.
TCACGAGCCGCCAGTGGTACCTGCGCAACGGCGGGCGCGACGCGGCTCTCCGGCAGAGGCTGCTGGAGCGCGGCCACGAGCTGAACTGGCACCCCGAACACATGCGCAACCGGTACCAGTCCTGGGTGGAGGGTCTCGCCGGGGACTGGCTGATCAGCCGCCAGCGCTACTTCGGTGTGCCCGTGCCCGTGTGGTACCGGCTGGACTCCGAAGGCGATCCCACCGACGAGCTGATCGTGCCGACCGCGGATTCGCTGCCCGTGGACCCCAGCAGTGACACACCGCCCGGCTACTCCCCGGACCAGCGGGACGTCCCCGGTGGGTTCACCGGTGACCCGGACGTCATGGACACCTGGGCGACATCGTCCCTGACCCCGCAGATCGCCGGCGGCTGGGGCCACGACGACGACCTCTTCCAGCGGGTCTTCCCGATGGACCTGCGTCCGCAGGCCCACGAGATCATCCGCACCTGGCTGTTCTCCACGGTGGCGCGCGCCGAGCTGGAACACGACGCGCTCCCCTGGGCCCACGCCGCGATCAGCGGCTGGATCCTCGACCCGGACCGCAAGAAGATGTCCAAGTCGAAGGGCAACGTCGTCACCCCCGTGGACCTGCTGGACCAGCACGGTTCGGACGCGGTGCGGTACTGGGCCGTGTCGGCCCGACCGGGAACGGACACCGCCTTCGAGATCGGCCAGATGAAGATCGGGCGACGCCTGGCCATCAAGATCCTCAACGTGTCGAAGTTCGTGCTCGGCCTCGGCGCGGGGGAACGGCGTGCCGTGGTGACCAATCCGCTGGACCAGGCGCTGCTCGCACGGCTCGCAGACGTGGTGGACGAGGCGACGGCTCAATTGGAGGCGTACGACTACGCCCGGGCGCTCGAGACGATCGAGCGGTGCTTCTGGGCGTTCTGCGACGACTACGTGGAGCTGGTGAAGAGCCGCGCCTATGGAGGAGGGGGCGAGGATGCCGCCGCGTCCGCGCGGGCGGCGCTGTCGACAGCGCTGTCGGTGCTGCTGCGGCTGCTCGCACCGTTCGTACCGTTCGCCACCGAGGAGGCTTGGAGCTGGTGGCAGCAGGGCTCGGTGCATCAGGCTCAGTGGCCCAGCGGGGCCGAGCTACGGGAGCAGTGTCCGAAGGGCGATCCTCAGCTTCTGGATGTCGCCGCGGAGGCCATTGCCGCCATCCGTAAGTCCAAGAGCGCGGCTCAGGTCTCCATGCGGGCCGAGGTGGCCAGGCTCTCGGTGCGCGGGCCGGCTCCGTTGCTGGCCGGTCTTCGCCAAGTGAGCGGGGACGTACAGTCCGCCGGGAACATCGGCGAGGTGGATCTCGAAGTGGCCGGGAGTGAGCTCCTCACTTATGAGATCGCCATGTAGCTCGCACTGAGACGACAGACGGCGTTTCCGCCCTTCACGTGGAGGTCGGAAACGCCGTCTTGCGTTAGGGATCAAGGGAGTTGACCCTGCACAGCGATCCCGACCGGGATGATTCCGGCCATGCCGGATAAGGGCGCTGAATGCACTGCACAAGGAGCGGATGTCCGTACTAGAGTATCCGCCTTGTGACAGTCAGTCACCATACGTGTGTTCTAAGGCCGGTTGGAAGCAGCACGTCCGGCTCGACGGCCCACGTGTGCCGTGCAAGCGAAGCTCCAGTCCACTGCTGACACATCACGAACCACCCCCGCAGGGGTTCCGGATCCGCCGGCCTCTGCGGTCGACTTGTGGAAGGTGCCTGTGAAGATCGCGGTGCAAGACCCTGGAAGGAACGCCACCTACGTACTCGACCCGGAGCTCCTGGGCGAGTTCACGGTCGACCCGGCCCAGCTCGGCGAAGGCGCCGACGTCGTGTTCGTCCTGCCTTCGAAGACCCTCTGCGAGCAGGTCCCCGTGGTCGCGGGCACCGGCTCGGCCGACCCCTCCATCCTGATCTCCGACCCCGACGGTGATCGCCGTTGGCTGCTGACCCGCTCCGCCCTGGAGCGCTTCGCCGACGTCCAGCCGCCGGCGGACGCCGTGTGGTTCTCCATGCCCGACGAGAGCGCCGGCATCTACTCCGCGGTTCCCCTGTTCCGGCGCGCCCTCGTGCAGAACAGCTCCTGAGGTACCGGGGCCGGGGGGCGGGGGGGGGGCGGGGGGGGGGGGCCCCCCGCGCCCCGCCCCCCGCGGGGGTCAGAACCCCCGCCCGAGCC
>NZ_JBHXFA010000032.1:0-33515 GCF_042724175.1 Streptomyces sp. NPDC127084 | reverse complement strand
GCGTGCATCAGTCCCCGGCGTGGGCGCCGGCGCGCGGGGCGGTGGCCGCCCCGGCGGCGGGGGCCCCGCCCCCGCGGCCCCCCACCCGCCCCGGGGGCGCCGGGGCCCCCCCCCCCCCGCCGCGTCCCGGATCCGGCACTCAGGAGGACTTTCCCCAGATGGACAGGGTTCGCATATTTCCCGCACGGACCATGGCTCCCCAGATACAGGCCGACGCTCGATGGGTCTCCGTCGATGCCGCGACCCGCCAGGCGTACGTCCTTTCCGGCAAGGACCGGGAGTGCGCGCTGCTGTCCTGGATCGCCCAGGGCGAGGATCGCGAGGCGAGTGAGGAATTCACCGCGGCAGCAAGGACCCTCGGCATCTCGGATGCCTGGGAGAGGCCGGAGCCACCGGACTTCCTGGCCCACTACCGCCGCCTGAACCTCGACTACCCCTTCCTGGACTACAGCGTCGAAACGAGCCACGAGGCGGACCGGGCACTCATGGACGGCTACGCGGCGAACGGCGCGCCGCCTCCCGTCACAACCCCGCGCCCCGGCCCGAGCACCAGGCTGCCCGAGGCTCCGCTCCCGGACGGCTCCCCCAGGCTTCCCGACGTCGGCCTTCTGGCCTCATGGCTGACCGCGGCCGGTCGGATCACCGGCCGACGGCCCGGACGGCACGGCCCCATCGTCCTCAAGAGCAGTCCCTCCGGCGGTGCCCGACATCCCACGGATCTCGGCGTGATCCTCGGCAGCGGGTGGCCGGCGCCGCTACGCGGGTCCTGGTGGTACGACGGCGACCGCCACTCGCTGGTCCGCGCGGAAGCCGGATTCCCGGTGACGGCGTCCCTCCCGCTGTCCGGCGTGGCGTTCATCGTTTCCAGCCACGTCGAGCGCGCCATGTGGCGGTACCGGGATGTGCGGGCCTTCCGCCCCGTCCTCATCGACGCCGGCCACGTCCTGGAAACGCTCGACCTGGCCGTGCAGGCCACCGGCTGGTCCACCGCCTGGCTTCCGATGCCGTCGTTCACGGGACCGGACCCGATTCTCGGGCTGCTCCTCGCCACACCGGAACCGGACCTGGTGGAAGGAGAGTTTCCGCCGGCTGCTCAGACCAGGCCAGCAGTTGCGGACTCCGAGTACCGGACCAACCCCCTCCTGTCCCTGATCCCCCGTGCCGACGGCCTTTACGCCCAGGTCCACTCCGAGCGGCAACGCCCGGCCAGGCTCACTCCCGAGGCCGTTACCGCCCTCGCCTACGCCAATCCCAGTACGCGCGGTGACCGCCCCTCGCGGCCGGCCGAGATCCGCGAGAACAGCGGCGCGTCCCCGGCCGAGGTCGAGGAGCTGGTCGCAGCTCGGGCCCTTCTCCCCGCCGCCGAGGCCATGAGGCTCTGGGAGCGGTCACGACCGTGGATCGAGTCCAGTTGGTTCCCCTCCCTCCTGGTCCACGCGGAGGCAGCCGGTGAAGCCCGGACGAAGAAGCACCGAGCGACGACCTCGGCCGCACTGGCACCGCCGGTGCCCTGGTCCCGGCTGCCGGCTGCCCTTGCCGCGCGCCGCACCCACCGCGCCTTCTCCGAACGACCGCTCACCCTGGGAAGCCTGGACGCCCTGTTCCGGATCCTGGCGACCGTGCAGAGCGAAGTCCGGCTCAGCCTGCTGCACCCGAACCACATCCTGGAGACCGGCACGTACCGGCGTACCGACCACGGCTGGGTACGGGTCGGACCGGCGCCCACTTCCGACGAGATCCAGCGCGCGGCCATAGGACAGCCGTGGACCGCGGGCATATCGGCGGTGGCTTGGCTCGTCCCCCGAACCACGGAGCACGACGGCGGGACCTGGCAGAGCGCGCTCATCCAGTGCGGACGGGACGCACAGCGCATCGCACTCGGCCTGGCTACGGATCCGTCGTGCGGCGTGTTCCAGAGCCCGGCCCTCGTGGAGCATCTCCTCGAGCCACTGACCGGGCTCGGCACCGCCCACGACGGGGCCTACCTCGTGGGCGTGGGCAGGACCCGAGCGACCAGCCCCGATGCCGGAGCAGATGGGGGTGACCCGGGTGCTGCCTGAGCCCTCCGGGTGGGCCGTCTGCGAACGGTCCGACGGAACATGGGATGTCGTGGAGAACGCGACGAGCACGGCCTATCAGGTCAGCAGCGCAGTCGGCGCACGGCTGTGGCGAGCGGACGAGCTCTGGCCGCTCCCTCTCCACCAGGCCCTCGACATGGTCTCCGGCCCGGACCAGAGCGGCGACGAGGATGTCATGCCGTTCGTCGACCTGCTTCTCGCGGGAGGTACGGTCCGCTACCTCACAGCCGACCCGGCTGTTCGACGATGGCTCCGGACCGGTCTCGCGGCCGCGGTACCCGTCCGTCGGCGAACTGCCGACGTCCTCGTGCGGCTCGGCCGCGACGCCCGGCCGGACATGCTGCACCGGTCGTTCGCCGGAGAACGACCGGGCGTCCATTGCCGCATGCCCGGTGAACCCCAGTGGCACGCGCTGACGGGCCGCCTGCCCGCCCTGCCCCCGCTCGCCGCTCCCCCTTACCGTGGACGGTTCGTCGCCCTGCACGCCGCACTGCTCGTGCCGGCACCCGGCCAGGGGCTCCTTGTGTGCGGCAACCAGAAGGCCGGGAAGACGACCGCGGCGCTCTGGGCCCGCGACGCCGGGCTCGCCTCCGTCGCCACCGACGAGGTCGTCCTGCTGGACTCGCTGACCGGCGCGGTCTTCGGTGTCCCGCTCCCGGTCGCTGTTCGGTCCGCCGAGCAACGGACCTCCGTGCCGCTGCCGCCGGGAGCGGGAACGTACCTCGGCGCCTCCCTACCCGCTGCCGTGGTGATCCTGGTCCCGGCGGAACTGCCGAGTCGTCCGGGTTCCGTCGAGACGGCCGTCAGCGAGGAGGAGGCCCTGTCCTGGCTGGTGGAGCATCTCCGTGACGGGGGCGCCAGCCCGGCAGACCTGTATCGGAGCAGCCGTGGCCTGGCCTCCCGGGTCCCGGTGCATCGGCTGCGCGTCTCCCCGTGGCCTGGCCTCGTCGCCGACCTCGAGTCCCACCTCTCCCCCGTGCTCAAGACCCAGGAGCGATGACCGTGACGCCACACGCCGTGCATCGACTGGACGAAGTCGATCGACTGGCCATCCGCGAGGGCGGCGTTTCCGACGGCCTCGTGTCCCTCATCGACACGGCCAACAGCGCTGCTGTCGAGCGGGCCGCCGCACGCCTCCGGCCCGTTCTGGGGGACACCGTGGTGGCGGGCCTCGGACGGCCCTGCGAAACCCCGTCCCTCGGAACGGAAGCCAAGGGCACCAGCCGACTGCCTGGCCGCGCCGAGTTCGAGCGCTGGCTTACGGCGGAACCGCGGCTGATCGCTGGACCTGGTACGGGGGCCAACGCGGACATGGAACTCCGCGACGCCGACGGGAAGCTGCCCGGCGAGCGCTTCGGCAACCGGCTGGAGCCGGACTCCGACACCTTTCAGATGGACATCCATCGCGTCAGGCGGGCGCTGGACGAAGGAGTCACTCTCGGAGTCCGGCAGTTCGACCGCTGGTCGTCGGCCCTGGCATCGCACCTGGACGATGTCGTCGCCGTGTCCGGAGCTGATGTGTTCACCAAGCTCTTCATCTCCGCCGGCACGACCAGCGTCACCGGCTGGCACTCCGATCGCCAGGACGTCATCGCCCTGATGCTCTGGGGCAGCAAGCGTTTCCAACTGGGTGACTGGGACACCCCGGAAGGAGGTCCCGTCTCCCGGCTCGTCCTCGACGAGGTACTGAAACCCGGGGACTGCCTGCTCTTCCCTGAGGGGCACCCTCACCAGGCGGTCCCGCTCGGCGGTGACAGCGGGCTCCTCTCCATCGCGCTCCTCCGGCACCACAACTGGATCTCCCGGAACCAGGTGCCGACCCATCTCGGCGTGGCTGAGTTCCCTCCGAACGAAGGAACCTACCGTCGGCTGCTGCGGTCGAGGCTCCCGCTCGCGGCGAAATCGGTGCGGCTGACCGAGGGTACGCACGTGCGCACACGGATACCGGGTGGAATCGAAGTGCTCGGCACCGCCTCGGATGGCCAGGTCGCGTTCGCGGCCGCCGGCGGCGTCTTCGCGGCGAGCCCGGACACCGTGGCCCTCCTCGCCGCCGTGCACGCGTCGTTCCCGGTCACGCTGGGCGAGGCAGCATCATCCGGGGAGCGGCAGACCGCGGCCGACCGGGGCCGTTCCCTCATCGAGACGGGGCTGGTAGCCGCCGTACCGTAGGTCCTCCCCGTCCAGGATGCCGACATCGGCAGCACAGCCACCCCGTGCACCACCAGACCCGGCCGGCGACGACGTCGTCGGCCCCGGTAGCAACTGCGGCCAGGTGTTACGGGACATGTCTCAGTCCACATAGTAATTATCGTGGCGTTCAGCAAACATCACGAATTCTTCATGGCTGCGCCCCCTGATTTCGGATACCTGCTCGAAGTACTGTTCACGAGGCGCGCCGGGAGCGAAGAGGAGCAGCATCGAAGCAGCGGAATCAGCTGCGTTCCTGAAACCGTGCAGACCCCCTACAGGAACATATACGAAATCCCCGGACCCACAGGGAAGCCAACGCTCGCCGTTATATATGTCCACCTGACCGTCAAGTACGTAGAAAGACTCCGAGATGGTGCGGTGAAAATGAGGGGAGGCTCCTGGCGCTCCCGGATCCAGCTCCACCCTGTAAAGACCGAACTCTCCGCCTGTAGTCAGGCTGGTGGCCAGATAGTGCGTCCGGTTCCGAGTCAAGGAAGTCAGGTCCGGACTCGCATCATGGGACCTGAAGACTGCATTGCACTCTCCCTTGTCACCGAAGTACCGGGCCGGGGGATAAGACATGATTCCTCCCGTCACTGTCGAGTACGGGGCAACAGAACAGATCCCGATGCGCGAGCAAGGCAAAGAGTCTCAGACTCATTGTCGCTGCGCTCACCGTGCGTGTCAAAATAGTTGCGGTCCTCCTGGGCACAGACTGGCCGAGATATCCCCTGCCAGGCCGGCGGTCTACGAATCTGCGATGCGGGCCTGAAAGGCCCTCATCTGGTTTTCTCGGTAGACTGCCGCCCGTTGGCGCCGAGTTCCAGGAACGCGTGGTTGGCGTATCGGGTGCGAAAAGGGCGGATGAGTGGGACGGATATCGCCCTGACTTACACAGGAGTTCGATTTTGCTGTTTCTCTCGCCAGGTCGTCGACGGCCACAGTGGCGCGGGGAGCTTTGTCCGCGCAGGGGCTGCCGCCCCTAGGCCGGAGCGCTCCGCCCGTTCAGCCCACTGCGCGCGACTCCCCCCGGCGTGGCCTTGAACGTCACGGGGCCGGGTCCCGTACAACAGCACGAACGGGCCCGATCCCGGGCCGCCGATGGAAGAGGAGGCCCGCATGAGTGGATCGCAGGGACCGGCGCACACCGTGGCACGCCGCACCGTCGTCACGGCGGCGGGCGGAGCGGGAATGTGCCTGGCTCTCACAGCCTGTGGTGGGGCCAACGAGCCCGGCGCCGCGGGGGAACCCGCCGCCGATCAGGGCACCAAGGACCCCGGTGGCAGCACGGGCGGTGGCGGTGACAGTGGTGGCAAGGTCCTCGCCAGGACCGCGGACATCCCCGAGGGCGGCGGCAAGGTGATCGGCGATGTGGTGGTGACCCAGCCGAAGGCCGGGCAGTTCAAAGCCTTCTCGGCGAAGTGCACCCACCAGGGGTGTTCCGTGAAGGATGTATCCGAGAACATGATCAACTGCCCGTGCCACAACAGCCTGTTCGACGCGTCCGACGGCAGGGTGCACAAGGGCCCCGCGACCACCCCGCTGCCGCCCGCGCCGATCGTGGTGGACGGAGACACGATCAGGCTGGCGTGATCAGGTCTGCGCGGCCCGCGGCGGGCGCCTCTTCCAGCACGCGAGCACATCGTCGGTGGTGGTGACCGTGGCCACGAGGGCGAGCGTGTTCCTGATCATCTCCTGGGTGTACTCGGCAGGCACTCCAGCGATGGCGTCTGCGGGTACGACCGCCGTATAGCCGAGATTGACGGCGTCGAAGACCGCGTTCGGAATCGCCACATTGGCTGAGACCCCCGTGACGACCAGGGTGCGGCAGCCCAGATTCCGCAGCAGGGCGTCCACATCGGTGCCCGCGATCGGGGAGAGTCCATGCAGTCTGCGAACGACGATGTCCTCGTCCGCGACCTCGATGGGTGCGGCGACGCGGACCGCCGCGGTGCCCGGGTGCTGCTGGACCGGTAGCCGGCGCGCCGCCCGGAACAGGCGCGCGTTGCGGTTCGACCCGCGCCCGTCGGGCCGCCGCTCTGCCACCGCGTGCAGCACCTGGACACCCGCCTCGTGCGCCCCGTCGACCAGGCGGGCGATCCGCGTCGGCACTCCGGACGCCCGGACCTCGGTGGCTAGTTCGGGAAGGGCGCCGTCCGGGCCGATGACGCCGTTCTGGCATTCGACGGTCAGCAGTACGGTGCCGTCCGGGTCGAGCTGCTCGGACAGCCGTTCGTGGATGGGCATGCTCCGGCCTCCACTCCCCATCGCGGTCGGTGCGCGGGCGCGTGACAGTAGCGGGCATTGCGTACGGAGGGAAGAGTCCGCATGATGTGCGACACGCTGTCAACTACCAGGGGGAGACGCCAACATGCCCGCCACACAGCGCCGTGGCCGCCGGATCATGATGACTCCCGGAGAACTGGACCTCTTCCTCACCGAGCAGCGCACCTGCCGGGTGGCGACGGTGTCCGCCGATGGCCGACCGCATGTCAGCACCCTCTGGTTCGCGTGGGACGGCGCATCCCTCTGGCTTTACTCGATCACCCGCAGTCGGCGCTGGGCGGATCTGCGCCGCGATCCCCGGGTCGCGGTGGTGGTGGACACCGGTGAGGAGTACGCCGAGCTGCGGGGTGCCGAGCTCTCCGGCAGTGTCGAGTTCGTCGGTGAGGCCCCGCGGACCGGTGCGCCGAATCCCGCCCTCGAACAAGCCGAGCGGTTGTTCGCCCGGAAGAACTTCGGCCTGGACGACATGCCGCACGACGGTCGGCATGCCTGGATGAGGCTCACCCCTGAGTCGATCGCGTCCTGGGACTTCCGCAAACTGGCCGTGCAGTGACCTGAGCGCCGCAGCGGCGGGCGCCGCCCGCAGCGCAACCAGGGAGCTGCCTCATGGAGCCGACACGATCGCCGCGGCCTGGCGCAGCGCTTCCACCACCGCCCGGATGGAGGGGCGGCGGTCCGCGTCACTGCGCCAGACGGCGTAGATGTGCCGGTGCATCTTCTGGCGTACGGGCACGAAGGTGACTCCTTCCGGCACCGGGCCCCGGCCGAGCCTCGGCGTGACACAGACCCCGAGGCCCGCGGCGATCAGCGCCAACTGGGTGTGGTGCTCTCCCGCCATGTGCGCGATCCGGGGCTCGACCCCCTTCGAACGGAGGGTGGAGACCAGCCACTCGTAGCAGAACTCACCCTCGGGCCAGGACACCCACGGGTCGTCCGCGAAGTCCTCTAGATCCACTTCGGCGCTCGTCGCGAGCGGATGCCCCACCGGCATGGCGACATCCGCTGCGTCGTCGAGCAGCCGTGCCCGGGCCAGGCCACCGGGCACGGGCAGCCGCTTGTTGCTCCAGTCGAGCACCACGGCCAGATCGAGGTCACCGCTGAGCACCTGCCGTACGGCGTCTTCCGGCTCCACCTCGCTGCCGCGCACGCGCAGTTCGGGATGGGCGTCGCGCAGGGTGGCGAGCGCTTCGGGGAACAGTCCGCGTGCGGCGGTCGGGAAGGCGCCGATGCGCGCCTCGCCCACGACCTGGCCGCGCTGTGCCTCGATATCGGCTTGGGCGATCTCCACCTGGGAGAGAATCCTGGCGGCGTGGTCGGCGAGCAGTCGCCCCGCGTCGGTGAGTCGGACTCCCCTGCCGTACTTGGCGAGGAGTTGCTGCCCGACCTCCCGCTCAAGCTTCGCCATCTGCTGGGACACGGCCGATGTGGTCACGTGCAGCCCTTCGGCCGCCGCGCTGACCGAACCATGCCGGGCGAGTGCGTGGAGAGTGCGCAGGCGCTCCAGGTTCAACATGTAAGCAATGCTAATCCAATACCGAAGAGATTCTCGCTGGTCCTTAGTGATTGATCGGTCCACAGTGGTGGCATGACCGCCGTCTCCCCAACCCAGCCCCCGACCACGCCCACCCACCGGCTCAGTCCCGCGGCTTCCCCTTCGGCCCCGGTGGACTCCGCGCCAGGCGGCCCGGCCCGCCGCCGCGGACTCGACTGGCGTGTCAGGTTCGCGGTGCTCGCCCTGATCTGGGGCTTCAGCTTTCTGTTGATCAAGGTGGGGACGCATGGCTACGCGCCGTTCCAGGTCACGTTCGGCCGACTGTTCTTCGGCACCGCCGTACTCGCGGTGGCCATGGCGGTGCGGCGCGAACGCCTGCCGCGTGGGCTGCGCACCTGGGGACATCTCATGGTCGCGGGCTTTTTCCTGAACGCCTTGCCGTTCTCGCTCTTCGCCTACGCGGAGCTGACGATCCCGTCCACCCTGGCCGGGATCTGCAATGCCACGTCCCCGCTCTGGGGCATGGCGCTGTCCCTGGTGGCGCTCTCGGAGGACCGTCCCACCCGGCGCAGGGTCGCCGGTCTCGGCATCGGCTTCATCGGCGTGCTGACCGTACTGGGCGCCTGGCAGGGCTTTTCGGGACTCGATGTGACCGGCACCGCGCTGGCACTGCTCGCCTCCCTGAGCTATCCCGTCGGCTGGATCTACGTACGCCGGACGCTCGCGGGGTCGTCCCACTCGCACCTCTCGCTGACCGGCGCGCAGCTGCTGCTCGCCACACTTCAGCTGGCCGTGGTGACACCGGTGTTCACCGCCCTGCCGACGCGGTTCCCGGTGGTGCCGCTGCTCGCCATCGTCGCCCTGGGCGCGCTCGGGACCGGCCTGGCGATGCTTCTTCAGTACGGCCTGGTCGCCGAGGTCGGGCCGACGACCGCGACCATGGTCACCTACTTCATCCCGGTCATCGCGACCGCCGCCGGTGTGCTGCTCCTGGGCGAACGGCTCGGATGGAACACCCCGGTCGGCGCACTCGTCGTGCTCGCGGGCGCGGCGCTCACCCAGAGCAGGCGTCAGCCGTAGCGTCGCCGGGGCGCGGCCGCGGTCGCCGAGGCCGCCACAGCGGCGAGCGGCTCGATGTCTCGGCGGTGAAGGACACGGTCAGCCTGATCCCGGGGGCGCCGACGGCCGGAAGCGCGCCCCCTCACGGGGGTGCGCGGCGGTGATGTCGTCCCGGTGGGGGTCGGGGCCCGGCAGGTGACGATCAGCGCCTTGGCCCCCTTGGCGAGCATGTCCCGGACTCCCTCCGGGCGGGGGCCGTCGTCGTCCACGGCGACCGGCACGGCCCTGGCGAGCCGCGTCGGCTCGGGGTCCACGGGCGCAGCCGTAGGGCACCAGCCGGTCGTCCTGCTCGCGTGCGGCGGCGGCGAACGCGTCGGGCAGCGGTGGCAGCAGAGCAGGGTCGGGATTGCCGTCAGCGACCTGACGGGCGCTGGGAGAGGCTTCGATGCCGAGCACGGCGTCCGATAATCCGATACCCTCCTAGCACAAAGCATAGTTTGCACTAGCACAATGGAGTTCTCTGCCATGGTCTCGCTGCCACCGTCACCGCCCCAGACCGACTCCGCGCCCTATCCCACGACCGAGCGCAACCACCCCACCCGCGGACGAGAGCGCGCCTCCTACGACAGGGCCTTGGTGCACGCGATCCTCGACGAGGCGTATGTCTGCCATCTCGGATTCCTGCGCGACGGCGCGCCGGTGGTACTGCCGACGCTCTACGGCAGGATCGGTGAGCGCCTGTACGTCCACGGCTCGACGGGCTCCCGTCCGCTGCGCATGGCGGGGCAGCCGACCGGGGGCGGCCCGGGCGACGCCCCCGGGCTGCGGGTCTGTCTGACGGTGACCCATGTCGATGGGCTGGTACTCGCCCGGTCGGCATTCCACCACTCGATCAACTACCGCTCCGTCGTGGTCCACGGCACCGCCCACCAGGTGGTCGACCCCGAGGAGAAGCGAGTCGCGCTGGACGCACTCGTGGATCACGTCGTCCCCGGGCGCTCCCGCGACTCCCGCCCGTCGAACGACAAGGAGCTTGCCGCCACCGCCGTACTGCGGCTCGATCTGAACGAAGTGTCCGCCAAGGTCCGTACGGGCGGCCCGAACGACGCCCCGGAGGATCTGGTTCTGCCGTACTGGGCCGGAGTGATCCCGCTGGCGCCACAGCACGGCGCGCCGATCCCCGCGGACGATCTGGACCCGGCCGTCTCCCTGCCGGAGTACCTGCCGGCGACGTGATGGCCACCGCGGCGGCGCACGGGGGTCGCGGCCGCGGTCGGGGCGGGCTCGCGCGCTGCGGTGCGGGCCCGCCCCCTCGCTACCAGATGCGGCGCAGCCGTGAGACGGCCACCGGTTCGGCGGTCTACGGCACCACGGCCATCTCAGCCGTTTCAGCCGTTTCAGCCGTTTCAGCCGTTTCAGCCGTTTCAGCCGTTTCAGCCGTTTCAGCCGTTTCAGCGGCCAGGTTCCGGCGCGGGTCAGGCAGACGCGTTTCCTGCCAGGCCAGTGCGACGACCGCGGTGAGCAGCAGCAGGATCCCGGTCAGTGTCGCCGTGGACAACCGCTCGTCCAGGATGGTCACGGCGAGCAGCGCGGCGCTGACCGGCTCCAGCAGCATGACCACGGACACGGTCGCGGCCCTGACGACCGCGGCCCCCGCGAAGTAGAGCGCGTAGGCGAGCGCGGTCGGCACCGCGGCGATGTACACCATCAGCCAGAACACGCGGGCAGGCTCAGCCGTGTGCGGCAGCAGCCCTTCCATGAGTGCGAACGGCAGCAGCCCGGCGGCGCCTACGGCGAACGTCCACGCCGTGGTGGTGAGCGCCTCGCCGCCCGCGCCTTCCCGTCCCAGCCGTCGGGTGAGCAGGGTGACCGTCGCATATCCCGCGGCGGACAGCAGCGCGAGGGCCACGCCGACGGGCCGGACCGTGCCGACCTCGCCCCCGAGCACCAGCACGAGCAGTCCGCCGAGCGCGCCGGCGACGGCCGCGGCACCGCCGCCGCCAAGCCTCTCCCCCAGCGTCAACCGGGCTCCGACGGCGATGAGTACGGGGCCCGCCCCCAGTGTGACGACCGTGCCGACGGCGAGCCCTGTCTGCTGGACCGCCGCGAAGTACGCGCTCTGGAACACCGTCAGGCAGATGCCCGTGCCAAGTACGTGCAGCACACGGCGGCGGCGGGGCACGGTCGGCGTACCGGCCCTGCGCGGGCGCAGCGCCAGCGCGGCGGCGAGCAGGACGAGGCCACCCAGGCAACGCCAGAAGGACAGGGCGAGCGGGCCGAGATCGGCGGCTGCGTAGACGAGGGATGCGGCGGCTCCCGCTGTCCCCCAGGCAACACCGGCTACCGCGAGATAGAACAGGCTGCGTCCGGCGGTCAGGCCGGAGGCAGCGGTACATGAAGTGTTCGACACGTGACTTCTCCGTGCTGACTGTCCGGGGCGGAGCCCCGAGGCCCTCCCCCGGTCACGGGGGCGTGGAAGATCCACGAAGGGCCGGCTGAAGACAGGACTGGTGGCCGCTGGGCTTCACACGCCGGCAGCGACGAACCGCCCAGGGGGACACCACACCCCGGGTCCGGTCTTCATCAGCGGTCGCCCGCCCGCGCTACAGCGCAGGCGGGGGAAGCACGGTCGAATGCATGATCGTCACCCTATGTCGCGGTCACACCCTCGGACAACCTGTTTCCGGCAACGGCGTCCTCGGGCACCCGGTCCCTCGGGGCAGTCCCCGCAGCTCCGGAGTCCGGCCCACCCGCCACCGGCCCGGACGGGGCCTTCGGCGTGGAGGACTGCGCGATCAGCGCACCGGCGAGGACCACCGCACCCCCCGCGATCTGCGGCGCTGACAGGTGCTCGCCCAGCAGGACCCACGCCAGGGCGGTCGCGATGACCGCTTCGAGACAGGCGACGACTCCGGCCACCTGAGGGGAGAGCCTGCGGACCGAGACGACACCGGTGACATAGGCGAGGACGGTGGCGATCAGTACGATCCAGCCGATCAGCAGCCCGGCAGGAACGGCGGTGCCGTCCATGCGGGCATCGCCCGCGAGCACCGCCCAGTCCATGGTCCAGGGACGGGCGATGACGGTGAGCACCAGGACGCCGATGACCAGTGCGTACGCGATCACACCCAGCGGATCGGGCGCGTCCTCGCCGTCACCGCCCTGGTCGGAGAGGACGAAGTAGCCGACCTGGCAGAAGGCGGCGCAGAGCGCCAGCAGGATGCCGACCGCGTCGAATCCGAGCCCGGTCCACACCTCGACCACACAGGCGAGGCCCCCGGCGGCGAGCACCGCCCCCAGCGCCGCGGCGCGGGTGACCTGTCGGCGCTGGACGAACCGGACCCAGCCGAGGACGAGTGCGGGAGCGAGGTACTCGACGAGCAGGGCGACCCCGACCGGAATCCGGGAGAGCGCGGCGAAGTAGAACGCCTGGACGCCCGCGACGGCGAGCAGCCCGAAACCGGCGAGCAGCGCCGGTTTGCGTATCAGCAGGTCGCGGTGGCGCCACACGAGTGGCAGCATCACCAGCGCGGCGCCGGCCACTCGAAGCCAGACCACATGCAGCGGATCGAGTCCCGCATCGATCAGCGGCTTGGCCGCGACCCCCGAACTGCCGAACGCGAAAGCCGAGACCAGGGCGAGTCCCAGGCCCGTGTTGCTTCCCACCAGCTTGCGCATCGGCACATCATGTCAGGGAAGGTCAGGACCGTCACGACGGTCACACCTGTTGTGACAACTTCGCAATCCGGACATCGAGCAGCCCCGTGTCAACGCCCGCCCGCCCGAGCACATCGACTGCCCGGCAGGCCCGGTCCGACGCGATCGCTGCGAACAGGTCGAGACCGGTGGCCCGCGCCTCGCCACGCCCGGCCGCACGCTCCAGTGCCCCCTCCAGGGCCGCGGACGCCGAGGGGGACCAGCCGGCGGCCTCGACATCACGGAGGAGTGGCACCGCGCCCGAGTCCTCGACGGAACCCTGCCAGCGGAGCCCGTATCCGATGCTCCGCTGGACGAGATAGCCGAGCACCCTGGCGCTCTGCCCGGCGTCCTCGAACGCGGCACGCACGCCGGGGTCCTCTTCCAGCAGGGAGTGCAGCAGGTGGGCGGTGTCGATCTGCCGGTCACCGTCACGCAGCGCGCGTCGGCGGGCGACCGCGACGACCGAGGCGAGTTCCGCCGTGAGCCGTGCGTACGTCGATGCGTGGAGCGGAGCAGGCTGACGCGGCGGGCGGGGGACAGGAAGGTGCACGATGCCACCTCATCAGACCGGGGGCGCCTGGGTCATCGACGCACGGGAGCATCCCGGCATCCCGCGGAAGGTGGGTGAGCCCGCGCGTATCTCCTCCTTGGGGAGGAGATACGCACGAACCTGACTGTTCATCAGTATTGAATGTTCAAGGCCGTGCGGCTACGTTCCGCGACACCGGTAGCCGAGACAAAGGGGTGGCCCCATGGCCGAGGTCAGTGCAGAGGCACGCATGGACGCGCCGGCCGGGAAGGTCTGGGCCCAGCTGACGGACTTCGCCGCGTACGGCCGCTGGAACACCACTCACACCAGCTTCCCTCAGGGCGGACCGGACGTCCTGGAGGCCGGAGCCACCTTCGCCGAGAACATGAAGCTGATGGGCTTTCCGGCCGAGGTGATGTGGACGGTCGCCGAACTGGAGCCGGAGCGGGTCTTCGCGATCACGGGCAAGGGGCCGATGGGAGTGACCGTGGGCACGCGTTACGCACTCATCCCCGACGGGGACGCCACGACCGTGCGCATCGACGGAGAGTTCACCGGCGCCGCCGTGTCCCTGATGGCCGGCAAGCTCAAGGACTCCGCCACCGCCGCACTCAACGAGTCCCTCAGGAAGCTGGGCGCACTGGTCTCCTGACGACCCGCCCGCACCACTCCCACGCCCGGCGTACAACGAGTTCTTCTCGACTGAGGGACCGCGAACGGAACGGCACCGGGCAACCGTCGACAGGACGTCACAGCGAGCACTCCGTCGCCCGGCAGCTCAGCACGGCCCTCAACACCATCCCGCGTTACTCGTCCTCGACGAGTCCGACGCCTCCGGGAACCCGTCCAGGAACTCCCGCCGGGATCGATGCCGACGGGTGGCGCGGGATCGAGCCATGTGCGCACGATGCGCCGACATCCGGGAGCCACGGATCGGTCCACCGTCATCGGATTGGCCTTGGCTCACGGCCTTGTCCGAGCCCTACGGTCATCGGCATGCGGATACGAATCGTGGATGCCTTCGCCGACCGGCCTTTCACCGGCAACCCGGCCGGGGTGCTCGTGCTCGACACACCGGCGTTCCCCGATGACGCATGGCTTCAGAACGTGGCACTTGAGGTCAATCTGTCGGAGACCGCCTTCGCCCATCGGCTGCCGCCCGGCGGTCGTGCCGACTGGGCACTGCGCTGGCTCACGCCCTCGACCGAGGTCGACATGTGCGGCCATGCCACCCTCGCGACGGCTCATGTCCTGCACACCACCGGGGCCGCCACCGGCACCGTACGCTTCCTGGCGCGTTGCGGAATCCTCACGGCGACGGCCCACCAGGACGGCTCGATCACCCTGGACTTCCCGGTGGCGCCTCTCACTCGTACGGAAGCACCGGCCGGTCTCGCCACGGCTCTGGGCTCCGCGCCGCTGGCAGTCGAGGACACCGGCGAGCAGATCGGCGATCTACTCGTGGAGCTCCAGGACGAGGCGACCGTACGGAATCTGGCACCCGATCTCGCGGCCCTCGGGCGGTGCTCACAGCGCGGGGTCATCGTCACCGCCCTTGCCGACCAGCCGGGCCGCGGCTACGACTTCGTGTCCAGGGGCTTCTTTCCGAACGTGGGAATCGACGAGGATCCCGTCACCGGCAGCGCCCACACCGCGCTCGCCCCGTACTGGTCCGCTCGCCTCGGCCGTGACGAGCTCATCGGCTGCCAGGCCTCGGCCCGCTCCGGACTCGTGCACACGGCCCTGCGCGGTGACCGCGTCCTGCTCACCGGGCGGGCCGTGACCGTGATCGAAGGAGAGCTGCTCAGCAGCCCGTGACGCACCGAGCCCACTCGCCGGCCGGGCACATGCCCGCGGCTGGGAGCAGGCAGGCATGCCCGTGGGAAGCGCAATCGCCGCCACGCGCCACTCAACGCCCGGGGGTCGGCAGCCAGCTCACCTGACCGGCCAGCAGGGCGTATCCGACGAACGCCACGATGTCGAGCAGCGCATGCGCGACCACCAGAGGTCCCACTCGGCCCCAGCGCCGGTACAGCAGCACGAAGACAGCGCCCATGACTATGTTGCCGATGAATCCGCCGATCCCCTGGTAGAGGTGGTACGAGCCGCGCAGCACGGAGCTCGCCACAAGCGCGGCCACCGGTGTCCATCCCAGTTGCCCCAGTCTGCGCAGCAGATAGCCGACGACGATCACTTCCTCCACCACGGAGTTCTGCACCGCGGAGAGGATCAGCACGGGAAACTTCCACCACACATCGGGCAGCGCTTCCGGAACCACGGTCAGATTGAACCCCGCGGCCCTGGCGATCAGGTAGAACGCCAGCCCGGCGCCGCCGATCCCCGCCGCCACGAGTGCGCCTCGCCCGAGGTCGGGCCAGGGCCGCGTCCGGTCGAAGCCGATGGCCCGCAGCCCCCCGGCGCCTTCACGGAAGAGCAGATGGGCGACCAGCAGGACAGGCACCAGGGCGGTGGCGATACCGAAGAGCTGCCAGGCGAGATCGAGCCAGGGCCGCCCCGGGGCGTAGGAGCTGTTGAGCGTGGCGGCCTGGTCCTTCAGCCCGCCCGGTTTCGTCAGCGAGCCCACAAAGCTGATCAGCGACGACAGAGCACTGGCGCCGAGCGAGAGCGCCAGGACGAGCAGTGTTTCGGACCTCAGGGTCCTGGGCGACAAGCTCCCCTCGGGGAGCGATCCTGGCACCCGTCCCGCCTCCGCCTGCACACGCGCCTCCCTGTTGCCTCGTCCAGCGGATCACAGCTTGCCTGACGAGGGCGGTGTTCACGTAGGCAGGGCCCGGGTAACGGTGGCGGCCACGGTGGCGGTGGCGGTGGCGGTGGCGGTGGCGGTGGAGGTGGAGGTCGAGATCAGCCGACCGACCAGGAAGGCCAGGTATGCACGGGATCGCCCTGGTGCATCAACTCGGTATAGCGCCGTGTCACGGCGGCGAGCGCGGCTTCCCGGCCAAGCCCCGACTCCATCGCCCGATGGAAGGCCTCTACCTGCCAGGACGCGCCGTTGACCTTGCGGCGGCAGCGCCCTTCGATGATCCCGAGGTAGAAGTCGCGGTCGGCGGCTTCCACGTTCCACGCTTCAAGCCCGGCCGCGGCAAGCGGCAGCAGTTCGTCCCGTACGAGTTTGACTGCCGGCACCCGGGTCATCCCGCCGCCGCGGCCCGGGCGCGGCCACATCAACTCGGCGTCGATGCCATGGCGGCAGGCGGCGTCGAAGTTCTCCGCGGCCACCTCGAACGGCATCCGGGCCCACACCGGACGGGACTCCTCGGCGAGCGCCCGCACCATCCCGTAGTAGAAGGCCGCGTTCGCCACCACGTCATTGACGGTCGGCCCGGCGGGCAGCACCCGGTTCTCGACGCGCAGGTGGGGTACGCCGTCGGCGAGTCCGTACACCGGGCGGTTCCAGCGGTAGACGGTGCCGTTGTGCAGCACGAGCTCCTGGAGTCGCGGGATGCCGCCGTCGTCCAGCACCCGCAGCGGGTCCTCCTCGTCGCAGATCGGCAGCAGCGCGGGGAAGAAACGCAGGTTCTCCTCGAAGAGTTCGTAGGCCGACTCCACCCAGCGCTCGCCGAACCACGTGCGGGGCCTGACCCCCTGTGCCTGGAGCTCCGGCGGCCTGGTGTCCGTGGCCTGCTGGAACAGCGGCGGCCGGGACTCGCGCCACAGCTCCTTGCCGAAGAGGAAGGGCGCGTTGGCGCCGACGGCGATCTGGACGGGCGCGATGGCCTGCGCGGCGTTCCAGACCTGGGCGAACCGGGCCGGAGTCACCTGGAGGTGCAGCTGCACGGAGGTGCAGGCGGCCTCGGGCGCGATCGACGTCGACGTACACGTGAGGTGCTCCACCCCGTCGATGTCGAGGGTGAAGTCCTCGCCGCGCGCGGCGACGATCTGGTCGTTCAGCAGGACGTACCGGTCGACCTCGGAGAGGTTGGCGGAGACCAGGTCATTGGGTCCGATGGTCGGGAGAAGCCCGCCCATGACAATGCCGGCGTCGAGCTCGGCGGCCTTGCGGTGCGCATATCCCAGGCTGGTGTGCAGCTCCTCGGCGAGCTGGTCGAAGACGCGTCCCTCAAGCCGGTGCGGGGCTATGTTGACCTCCAGGTTGAACATTCCGAGTTCGGTCTGGAAATCACGGCTCGCTATCCGGTCGAGTACTTCACCGTTCATCATGCGCGGCATGCCGTCGGCACCGGCCAGATTCAGCTCGATCTCCAGTCCCATCATGTTCTTGGGCCGGTCGAACCGCTTCTCCGCCAGCAGCCTCCCCAGCCCCGCGAGGCACTGCTGGAGCTTCCTCCGGTACCTCTGGCGATCCGACAGGTCGAACGTGCCTGCAACGACCTTCTCCCCCATCGAAGCACCCTTCCTCGAGTGGGCGGCCTGCTGCACAGGCCGTGCGCGTCACGGACGATAATGCCCAGACCTACTGATCTATAACGCCCCGCGAGGGATGACGACGCGATAGTGTGGATGCGGCATTCACGAGGCACATTCCGTCGGCATGAAGCAACGCGCAGTTACCCTCACCGGGCCTACCGCAGATGCCGCCCAGATGTGGTGAGAATCGCCGATGAGATCCGGCCGACCACCGCCGGGACAGCTCCCCAGGTGACACCGCAGGGTCCATGAAAGGACCAGGAAAAAGCCCTGCGAAAAAGGTCTTGATCGGGCCTTGTTCGCAATATCGGGAACGGGTAGCGGAAACACCGCGTGAACACGCGTCGTATAAACTCGGCAAACGAGGCAGAGAGTTGGCGCCCGGGCATGGCCTTCCGGCCCCCGCTGCACCACGCTGACAGTGCCGTCCGCATCTGCCCTCGCATCACCGTGTCTCTTGAGTGAGAGGCGACCCACCATGCCGCTGCATGTCCCCCCGGCCCCCCAGCCTGCCCTGCGGAGCGTCCTGACGGCCCTCGGTTCCCCCACCGCGGTCCGCCAGGCCCCCACACCGACCCTTCGCTCCGTCCAGGGCGCGGTGAGTGCCGAACTCCCCCTGCCGGTGCATGTGTTGGACCATGTCGTACCTCAGCCCGGCCAGGCTCCCCGCACCAGGCTTGCCGGTTGGAGGTTTCTGATCCGCGCCGGTGAGCGTTCCGTGGCCGCCGCCGACACGATGCTGACCCCGGACGGCTGGGCCTTCTCGCACTTCTTCGAAGGCCCCTATCTCGTCGCGACGGAACGGGCGCTGATCCAGGCGGAGGCCCTGGCCGCCGACTACCAGCCGCGGCTGCTGTCCGTCCCGGAGCTCTACATGCTCACGCTGTGGCTGCACGGGGACATCGCGGCCGACGCGTCGACGGGCGCGCCCGCCCCCGATGACCTGCTGGTACCGCTCGCCCCGGCGCCACCGGGCATTGCGGCGCACCGCCCTCACCGGGCCGCCGAACTGCTCCCCGTCCTCACCCTGCGTGCGACACGCACCCCACTGCTGGGGTCACCGGCCTAGGCCGTGTCCGACAAATCCCGCCTGGCCCGCGGCTGAAGCCTCGGCTGGACACCAGCCCGCCCCGTGACCGAAGGATCACGGGGCGGGCTGCCGTCCAGCGCCGGCCCGTACGTGTAGTCCGTGGCATCGGCCACGGCCGCCCGGTCAAGCCAGAGGGACTAGTCAGAGCGGTTCCCGCGAACCCCCCGAAGGGACGGTGCCCTTCGGCTGAACCGTCCGCGCGGGTGATACGTCATTAAGGGGTAAGACGAGCTGCCGTGAAATCCCTGCGGATCGGCGCCCATGGGGCAACACTGGGATCGGATCGGACCGATGAATACGGGGGCGGTCATGAACACCGCATCAAGCCGCAGCACACTCCTCACCACACCGCAGCGAAAGAACCCATCCATGTGCCAGCACCAGCCACCCTGTCCTTCAGCCGACTCGCCCGACCGGGAGGCCGCCCGCCTCCTGGCGCACCACCCGGAGCAGGGCTGGAGCCTGCTGTGCAACGGCGTCCTGCTGTTCGAGGACACCGGTGAGCTGCTCCCGGACGGGCAGATCATCGCTCCGCACCGGCCGCAGACGGTGGCCAGCGCGGCCTGAGACCGAGGTGTCGGAACGGAGGATGGCCGGTTCGGAGTGCGCTCCGAACCGGCCCTCTTCGCGTCAGGCGCTGACGCCGCGGTGTCAGGCGTCGTACTCGTCCAGCGGCGGGCAGGAGCAGACGAGGTTGCGGTCACCGAAGGCACCGTCGATCCGGCGCACCGGCGGCCAGTACTTGTCCGCTGCCTGTACTCCGGCCGGGAAGACCGCGTCCTCACGGCTGTAGGGGTGGTTCCACTCGCCGCCGAGCGCGGCGGCGGTGTGCGGAGCGTTGCGCAGCGGGTTGTCGTCGGCAGGCCATGCGCCCGACGCGACCTTCTCGATCTCCGCACGGATCGCGATCATGGTGTCACAGAACCGGTCGAGCTCGGTCAGGTCCTCGCTCTCGGTGGGCTCGATCATCAGCGTGCCGGCCACCGGGAACGACATGGTCGGGGCGTGGAAGCCGTAGTCGATGAGCCGCTTGGCGATGTCGTCCACGCTGACGCCGGTCGCCTTGGCGAGCGGACGCAGGTCGACGATGCACTCGTGTGCGACGAGTCCGGCCGGGCCGGTGTACAGCACCGGGTAGTGCGGCTCCAGGCGCTTGGCGATGTAGTTCGCTGCGAGCACGGCGACCTGAGTCGCCCGCTTCAGTCCGTCGCCGCCCATCAGCCGGACGTAGGTCCAGGAGATCGGCAGGATGCCCGCGGAGCCCCAGGGGGCGGCCGAGATGGGGCCGACTCCGGTCTCCGGTCCGGCGGTGGGCTGGAGCGGGTGGTTCGGCAGGTACGGAGCGAGGTGCTCACGGACCGCGACCGGACCGACACCGGGACCGCCGCCGCCGTGCGGGATGCAGAAGGTCTTGTGCAGGTTGAGGTGCGAGACGTCGCCGCCGAACCGGCCGGGCTTGGCGAGGCCCACCAGCGCGTTGAGGTTGGCGCCGTCGACGTACACCTGGCCGCCCGCGTCATGCACCTGGGCGCAGATGTCGGCGACGTGC
Organism: Streptomyces sp. NPDC127084; assembly: GCF_042724175.1. Lineage (NCBI taxonomy): Bacteria > Bacillati > Actinomycetota > Actinomycetes > Kitasatosporales > Streptomycetaceae > Streptomyces > Streptomyces sp. NPDC127084. The sequence goes on along the minus strand of NZ_JBHXFA010000032.1, from coordinate 13,154 downwards.
TCCTCGAAGACACCGTGGGTCGAGGGGTACGTGATCATCAGCACGGACAGCTCGTCGCGGTACTGCTCGATCTTGGCGCGCAGGTCCTGGATGTCGATCTCGCCGTCGTCGGCGGTCTTGACCACGACGACCTTCATGCCCGCCATGACCGCGCTGGCGGCGTTGGTGCCGTGCGCGGACGAGGGGATGAGGCAGATCGTGCGCTGCGCGTCGCCGTTGGCGCGGTGGTACGCGCGCACGGCGAGCAGACCGGCGAGCTCACCCTGCGAGCCGGCATTGGGCTGGATCGACACCTTGTCGTAGCCGGTTACCTCGGCGAGGCGCTCCTCAAGCTCATGGATGAGCGTGAGGTAGCCCTGGGCCTGCTCGACCGGGGCGAAGGGGTGCATCTGGCCGAACTCCGGCCAGGTCACCGGCTCCATCTCGGTGGTCGCGTTCAGCTTCATGGTGCAGGAGCCGAGCGGGATCATGCCGCGGTCGAGCGCGTAGTCGCGGTCGGCGAGGCGGCGCAGGTAGCGCAGCATCGCGGTCTCGGAGCGGTGCTGGTGGAAAACCGGGTGGGTCAGATAGGCGTCGGTGCGCAGCAGCCCGGCCGGGAGGGTGTCATCGGCGGTGCCGTCCAGGGCTTCGACGTCGGCGTCGACGCCGAAGGCGGCCCAGACCGCGGCAAGCTGGGCGCGGCCGGTGGTCTCGTCACAGGAGATCGACACCTGGTCGGCGTCGATGAGGTGCAGGTTGACGCCGTTGGCACGGGCGGCGGCGACGATGTCCGCGGCCTTGCCCGGGACGCGGGCCGTCAGCGTGTCGAAGTACGCCTCGTGGACCAGCTCCACTCCGGCCGCGCGCAGACCGGCGGCCAGGATCGTGGCGTAGCGGTGGGTGCGTCGCGCGATGGTCCGCAGGCCGTCGGGGCCGTGGTAGACGGCGTACATCCCGGCCATCACGGCGAGCAGCACCTGCGCGGTGCAGATGTTGCTGGTCGCCTTCTCACGGCGGATGTGCTGCTCACGGGTCTGGAGCGCCAGGCGGTAGGCGCGGTTCCCGTCCGCGTCGACCGAGACACCGACGAGGCGGCCGGGCAGGCTGCGGGCGTGCTTGTCCTGGACCGCCATGTAGCCGGCGTGCGGGCCGCCGAAGCCCATCGGGACACCGAAACGCTGGGTGGTGCCGACGGCGATGTCCGCGCCGAGCTCGCCGGGCGAGGTGAGCAGGGTGAGCGCCAGCAGGTCGGCGGCCACGGTGACGATCGCGCCGAGTTCGTGGGCCTGGTCGATGACCGGCTTGAGGTCCCGGACGGCTCCTGAGGCTCCCGGGTACTGGAGCAGCACGCCGAAGACACCCCGCTCGGCGAGCTCGGCGGGAATGCCGTCGCTGAGGTCGGCGACGGCGATCTCGACGCCGGTGGGCTCGGCTCGAGTCTCGATCACGGCGATGGTCTGCGGCAGGGCGTCGGCGTCGACCAGGAAGACGCCGCCCTTGACCTTGCCCACCCGCCGCGACAGGGCCATGGCCTCGGCCGCCGCGGTGCCCTCGTCCAGCAGCGAGGCGCCGGAGGTGGGCAGGCCGGTCAGCTCGGCGACCATCGTCTGGAAGTTGAGCAGGGCTTCGAGCCGGCCCTGGGAGATCTCGGGCTGATAGGGCGTGTACGCCGTGTACCAGGCCGGGTTCTCCATGACGTTGCGCAGGATGACCGTGGGGGTGAAGGTGCCGTAGTAGCCGAGGCCGATCATCGGGGCGAGGACCTCGTTGCGGTCCGCGAGGGTGCGCAGCTCGGCCAGGACCTCGGCCTCGGTGCGCGCCTCCGGCAGTCCGAGTGCCTCGGCGCTCTTGATGACGTCGGGTACGGCGGCGTCGGTGAGCTCGTCGAGCGAGCCGTAGCCGACCTGCGCCAGCATCTTCGCCTGGGCCCCGGCGTCGGGCCCTATGTGACGCTGCTCGAAGGGGATGCCCCGCTCCAACTGGGCGAGCGGAATGCGGTTGGCGGTCATGTGAGGCCTCCTGGTCGATGCGACCTGCGAGGGGCACCACGGCGAGTGCCCAGACGGCCTCCCCCTCTGTCATCTGACCTGAGAGCTTCACCGGTCCGCCCGCTCACTGGCGTCCCGGTTTTCACCGTCGGTGAGTGCGGACGCCATGCGGCGTCCGCCCTGCTTTCCAGAGTGACCTCGCCCATGCGGTACTGGGGCCTGAGAGATTCCGGGGAGGATTTGCTCCTTCGGCGGCTCCGGTACAGGTCCGGAGCGCTCTCCCGCGCGGGGTCGACAGCCGTCTGCCAGCCTACCAGCGCGGTCATCACCGGAAAGGTCGAGTGGCCGACCCCACAAAAGTGGACTTTCGTAGTACTTAGGGAGCAGTGCGACCATGTGGAGGGACCGTGCAGACCGACATCGATCCGCGCAGCCTGATAGGCCGCAAGGCGTTCGACCGTAACGGCGCCAAGATCGGGACCGTGGACGAGGTGTACCTCGATGACGCGACCGGCGCCCCGGAGTGGGCGGCTGTGCGCACCGGGCTTTTCAGCAGGGACGCGTTCGTCCCGCTGGAACCCAGTGAGCTCGGCACCGACGGACTGCACATCCCCTTCGAGCGTGCCCTGATCAAGGACGCACCGGACTTCGGTGTCGGTCGGCACCTCTCCCCGGAACAGGAACTCCAGCTGTACCACCACTACGGTCTCGACCTCCCCACTCCTTCGGAGAGCCCCGCACCTCCGCCGCCCGCGCCGAGCGCCGGCGGGTCGCAGACTCCGGGTGCCTCCGGCGACCGCGACTTCGGCCGACTGGCAGGCAACGACGACCGAGACGGCTGATCGGCCGGGGAAGCTCCGCCGGCCACCACTGCTGATGGAGGCATGACCAGGGGCAGCGGCTCCGACGGCGCCAGTTCGGGATCGTCCACGGCGAAGGTGCGCACCCGGCCTGGAGCGGTCGACCACGGTTCCTCGAAGCGGACCGTGACCCGTCCGAGGCCGCTGCCCTGCACCCAGCCGACGCCGAAGCGGGCGTGCCGGACATCGTGTCCCGCTGACCAGCGCCGCTCCGCAGGCGGGTCGGCCGGCGTCGGCGCCGGCTCAGTCTCCTCGCCGCCGGTGCCGTGCCCGGGATCCTCGTCCACACCGGCTCCACCGCCAGCGACTTCCTGCCCGGCCGCCGCCTGCGCGAACAGGTCCTCCTGGGTGTAGTCGGCGAGACCGCTCACACCGACCCCGAGCAGTCGAACCCCACCCGTCGTGTCCACTGCCTCCAGCAACCGCGCCGCGGCCTCCCGCACCACGGCCGGGTCGTCCGTAGGCCCTCGCAACGTCTCAGACCTGGTCAGCGTGGAGAAGTCGAAACGGCGCACCTTCAGCACGATGGTCCGCCCCGAATGCCCGGAGTCCCGCAGCCGCCGCACGCAGCGGTCGGCCAGGCGCTCCACCTCCAGCCTGATCCGGACCCTGTCGTGCAGATCGACATCGAAGGTGTCCTCCACCGACACCGACTTCGCGTCACGCTCGGCCACCACGGGGCGATCGTCATGCCCCAGAGCCATCCTGAACAGCGACGCGCCGTGGGCCTTCCCCAGTAGCCGCACGAGTTCGTCCTCGCCTGCCTCGGCGAGGTCCTCGACGGTGGTCATCCCGGCACGCCTCAGGTGCTCCCCGGTCGCCGGGCCGACGCCGGGCAGGATGCGCACCGACATGGGCGCGAGCAGCTCTCGTTCGCTGCCTGGTTCGATCAGCACCAGGCCATCGGGCTTGGCTTGCTCCGAGGCGATCTTCGCGAGCATCTTGGAACCCGCGAGACCCACGGAGCCCGTCAGCCCCGTGACCGCGAGGATGTCCCTGCGCAGCCGCTCACCGGCCTCCCGCGCGGATCGGGAGTCGTCGGCCGCACCGCCCGCCTCCAGGTCCACGAACGCCTCGTCCAGGCTCAGCGGCTCCACCAGCGGTGACAGCCGTGCGAGCAGCTCCATCACCTGGTCGCTCACCGAGCGGTAGAGCGAGAAGCGCGGGACGAGATAGGCGGCATTCGGGCAGCGGCGCCTCGCCTGGGCCATGGGCATCGCCGAGTGCACGCCGAACCGTCTCGCCTCGTACGACGCCGTGGCCACGACCCCCCGGGGCCCGAGGCCGCCCACGACCACCGGCTTTCCCCGCAGGCTCGGCTTCGCCGCCTGCTCGGCGGCGGCGAAGAAGGCATCCATGTCCAGATGCAGGATCAGCGGCGCGGATCTCACATCTCAGATGCTGCCTTACGCCACTGACAACCGCCCGTACAAGCGTACGAACGGGGCATGCGCGCCGACCGGTCAGCCGGCCCGGTCGCGGCGGCGTCTGGCCAGTTCGTCCGATGGGTGCTGACCGAGCAGCGTCTCACCGGTGTCCACCCGCTCTCCATGCAGCTCCGACAGGGCCGCCGCCACATCCCGCCACACGACGCCCACGGCGATCCCGAAGATGCCCTGCCCGCCCTGGAGAAGATCGACCACCTCATCGGGCGACGAGCACTCGTAGACGGTCGCCCCGTCGCTCATCAGTGTCACCCGCTCCAGGTCCGCGGAACCACGCTCCCGCAGGTGCTGTACGGTCGCACGGATGTTCTGCAGGGCGACGCCCGTATCCAGGAAGCGCTTGACGATCTTCAGCACGACCACGTCGCGGAAGCTGTAGAGGCGCTGGGTGCCCGAGCCGTATGCCGCCCGCACGCTCGGCTCCACCAGCCCGGTGCGCGCCCAGTAGTCGAGCTGCCGGTAGGTGATGCCTGCGGCGGCGCAGGCGGTCGGCCCCCGGTAACCGACGTTCTCGGACGTGGCGTCATACGCGTTCATGTGAAGCGGATACGGCCCACCATGCCCCGGAGTGGCTCCGAGGGGTCCCCCTGCCGCACCGTCGCCGCTGGTTCTCACGCCGACCTCCGTCCTTGACCTGCCAACTCGACGGTAGGCAGTCGCCCGGGGCGCGTCAACGATCGCCACACTCGGCACGCCGAGTGATAATCACCCAGAGAGTGGTTTTCCGCAGTCCCCCGCCGGGAAGAGATCACCGGATGGGCGACTCCGCTCGAACCGGTGACCGCTGCTCGCTCACTGGCTGCTGGAGCCGAAGTCCTCGGGTGAGATCTGGTCGAGGAACTCGCGGAACTTCTCCACCTCGTCCTCCTGCTCGTCCGGGATCGCGATCCCCGCGTCGTCCAACACGCCGTCACTGCCGTAGATCGGCGTGCCGGTGCGCAGCGCGAGCGCTATGGCGTCGGACGGCCTCGCGCTGACCTCGACCCCGCTGGCGAAGACGAGCTCGGCGTAGAACACGCCCTCACGCAGATCGGTGATGCGGACCTCGGTGAGCTCCTGCCCGACCGCCTCCAGCACGTCCTTGAAGAGGTCGTGGGTCAGCGGCCTGGCGGGGGCCATTCCCTGCTGGGCGAAGGCGATCGCGGTCGCCTCCCCGGGGCCGATCCAAATAGGGAGGTAACGATCGCCTCCCACTTCGCGCAGGAGCACGATCGGCTGGTTGGAGGGCATTTCCACCCGGACACCCACAACATCGAGCTCGTTCACACAGCAACCCTAGGACGTGCCCGGCAGGTTTGGGTAGTCGGGTTCCCCCAAGATCAGCCAGAGCTCAGCGCAACCTGACGCCCAGAGCCGTCTGCACCAGGGCCGCGTGCAGCCTGACGGACAGGTCGGCCAGCTCCCTGGTGGTGGCTTCCGCATGGGCTCTGGTCTGGGGATTGCGATGTCGGCGCAGGGGTGCGACCACTTGTTCGACCAGTCCGGCCTCACGGTCCGCGGCGGCCTTCATGGCCCGTAGATGCCGCGGTTCAAGACCGAAGCGGCCCAGGTGTGCCACCAGTTTGGCCACCGTCACGGACTGCGCGTCGTAACCGCCGTCCACCGTGGCAGTGATAAGCCCGTACGACTCCCAGGTGGCCAGCTCGTCCTCGGTGACCTCCGCGGCGGCCAGCAGCTCGGACCTGCCCACCCTCGCAACGGTCGGCCGCTCGTGCTCCGGGTCGGCTCCCGGGTGGCACAGGTCATCCGGCGCGCCCTGGGGCCGCGGCCGGGGCTGCTCGCCGCTTTCCAGGGCGTCGAGCTGCTCCCTGATCACCTTGAGGGGCAGATAGCGGTCCCGCTGCATCCGCAGGACCTGGGCGAGCCGCTCGACATCCCCGGGGCTGAACTTGCGATAGCCCGAAGCGGTGCGCTGCGGCTCGACCAGCCCCTCGCTCTCCAGGAAGCGGATCTTGGAGATGGTGACTTCGGGAAACTCGTCCCGCAGCTGGTTCAGCACCGAGCCGATGCTGACCAGCCGGTCGCCACCGGCGGTGCCGCGTGCGGCACCGCCCGCCGGTGTTGTTCGCAGCATGGACCTTCCCTGAGGGGTCACACGCCCCGCTGGCTCGAGTAGAAGACCAGCCGGTACTTGCCGATCTGGACCTCGTCACCATTCGACAGCAGGACCGAGTCGATCGGCTCCCGGTTGACATAGGTGCCGTTCAGGCTGCCGACGTCGGTGACGGTGAAGCTGCCGTCGGGCGTCCTACGGAACTCCACGTGGCGCCGGGACACGGTGAAGTCGTCGAGGAAGATGTCGCTCTGCGGGTGCCGGCCCGCCGTGGTGAGCTCACCGTCCAGGAGGAAGCGGCTGCCGGAGTTCGGCCCGCGCCGCACCACCAGCAGCGCCGAACCCATGGGCAGCGCGTCGACAGCCGCCTGCGCCTCGGGCGACAGCGAGGGAACGGCGGTCTGGCCCGTCACCTCGGCGTCGTATGCCTCAAGACCCGAGATGGAGATGGTCGACGTGGTCTCCGCCGCGCGTTCCGCCTGCGCCCCGGCTCGCAGCGGCGCCCCGCAGTTCGAGCAGAAACGACTGGTCTCGGCGTTGCGGTGCCCGCACCGCGTACATACCGGCATGGACGGATCCTCCTGCCGCGGCTGCCCCGCGGGGGCCTGTGAGGCGTACGGATCCGAGGTAAACCCTCCACCCGTACTTGAGGTTGACGGTTCTCCGAAACCTATGCGGCCGGGACCGGCAGGGTCAACACCAGACGCGCCCTGGCCGCCCGGAATGTCACCGGCTCCACCGGCGACCTCGTCCCGGAACAGCGGACGCTCGCCCTCCTGCTCCGCCTCCTGGCCATGACGCGGTGCGCGATGACGGGCCGAGCCGTTGTCCTCGCGTGCGCTCTTGCCGAACAACTTCCCAAACAACTTCACGGGCGATTCCCCTTGACCGAAACAGACCCGCCCGTAAGGCAGGAATCCTGATTGACCACGCCTGCCGACCCGGACAACTTCACAACGTCCATGCCCTCCGGACAGTTTCCACCACTCAGCACCCTTACGATGCGCCGACCCCCCGCAACCTCATGTCCTTGTCCGGTCCCCCCATACTCCCCCGTCTCACGAGGAAGACGACTGAGCGTAGTCAGGCCGTTCCACCGGCCGCAAGGCGTCCACAACGATCTTCTCCGACCGGGTCACCGCAGCCGTGGCCTGCTCCTTTTCCAAGGTCTGCACCACGCCTCCGGGAATGTTCAACGCCGGTTCAAGGTCCTGCGGCTTGCCGATGACCTTGAACTCGTACGGAGCGCTGACCTTCGTCCCGTCGATCCGGATGTCGCCGCCGCTGCCGGAGAAGTAGGTGTCGGCGACCACCCGGACGTCATTGATCTGGACGGCCTCGGCACCCGCGGCCCGCAACTCCTGGATGGCGTCCAGCAGCATGTCGGGCTCGACGGCTCCGGCATTGTCGATCGTGAGGGTGATGCCCGGGCCCTCGGCCTTCACCGTACCGGCGAGAATGCCCAGCTGACGCTCCTTTTCCTGGGTCTGCCGACGCGCCTCTTCGGCCTGGTCCGAGCTCGTCTCCAGTTCGGTCCGCTGGTCCTCGAGGCGCTGCTTCTCATCTTCCAGACGCTTGGTTCGGTCATCGAGTTCATCGAGGATGCGAATCAGATCCTCCTGGCGCGCTCCGCGCAGGGCGCTGTTGTCGCTCGTGGACTGAACCTGGATGGCGAGACCGAGGCCGAGGACGAACAGCAACAGAGCGACCACGAGTTGGGCGCGCGTGACACGCGGCGGCCACAAGCCGGCGATCAGCCGCTGGCGGCCGGTCATCGCCTCGGCGCCGGGAGTACCCGGCTCTTGCGCTCCTTCCGGCTCGTCGGCGCGCATGGGCTCGTCAGCGGCGCGCGCCGGATTCACGGGCTCGTGGGCACCAGCGGGCTCGGCCCCGTTAGCGGGCTTCCCGGCCTGCTCACCGCTCCCGGCGTTCTCGGCGTGTGCGGTGCTTTCGGCGTTCTCGGCGTGTGCGGTGCTTTCGGCGGTCTCGGCGTTCCGGGCGGGCATCGCTTCGTGCTCGTGCTCGTGCTCCTGCATCGGCCTCACGCCCGGAAGACATGGCGGCGGATGGCAGCCGCGTTGGAGAAGATCCGGATGCCCAGCACGACCACCACACCCGTCGACAGCTGTGCACCGACGCCCAGCTTGTCGCCGAGGAACACGATCAGGGCGGCGACCACGACGTTGGACAGGAAGGAGACCACGAAGACCTTGTCGACGAAGATCCCGTCGAGCATGGCCCGCAGACCGCCGAAGACCGCGTCCAGGGCCGCGACCACGGCGATCGGCAGGTAGGGCTCGACCACCGCCGGCACTTCGGGACGGAGCAACAGTCCCGCCACGACTCCCACGACGAGGCCCAGTACGGCGATCACGATGTGCCCTTCCCTGTCTCTGACTCTTCCGTGCCCGGACGCGTGCCTGCCTGGGCATCGGCCGTCCTCGGCTGTGCGGTGCGTACGATCAGGCTCGGCGCGGCCGGCAGGCGCACCTCTTCCTGGGGAGAGATGGTGCTTCGGATGCCGAAGTTCTCTTCCAGCGCGTGCAGGTACTGGCCGTCGACACTGTCCTGGAAGACCGTGCCGAGCTTCTTGGCGTCGCCCACCGCCAGAACGGTGTAGGGCGGCACCAGCGGTTTGTTGTCGACCAGTATGGCGTCACCCGCCGCGCGGATCGCGGACAGGGCGGTCAGCCGCTGCCCGTTGATGGCGACGGCTTCGGCACCGGACTCCCACAGGCCGTTCACGACCCGCTGCATGTCCCGGTCGCGTACCCGGCCCGTGTCGGAGAACCCAGCGCTCTCACGCGGCCCGCCGCCACCATCAGCCTTGGTGCCCTTGGCATCGTCCACGACGAGCTTGACCCCCGGGCCGTGCACCTCCGTGTCGCCCGAAAGCAGGCTGACCAGCTCGGCCCGGCCACCGCCGTGCTTCTCCAGCGCCTTGCGCTGCCGCTCCCCCACCTCCTCGCGGAGGTGCTCCACATCGGCTTCGAGCGTGTCGGCGGCTGCCGTCTCGGCGTCGATGCGGTCGATCAGCTCCTCGCGCTCCTTGGCCACCACAGGGGCCGATATCCTCGCCTGCGCCGCACCCAGCGTCACCACCAGCGCGGCCAGCACCAAGCCCGCGGCAAGGCCCAGTTTGGCCCGCAGCGTCCTCGGCAGGCCCCCGCCCTCCGCGTCCCTGCGAGCCGCCGCCTCCGCATAACCCTCATCCAGGCTGTGGTCCATGACATTGGTCAGCAGCGACATGGACGCATCGGGACGCGACGGCGGCGGGGCGGTGCTCCGAACGGGGGGCTGCGGCGGCATGCCGCACATCGTCGCACGTCGCTCCCGCTACCGCCGAATGGCCCCACCCATGCACCGGAGGGCGGCACCCCTGCCGCCCTCCGGTGCACACCTGTCTTCGGCTACAGTCCCGGGGTTCAGTTCCCGGCGCTCTCCACGACATGCGACCACTCGTCGAGCAGCGCCTGAGCAGAGGCGTCATCAGGGCCCTCGGCCCACAGATGGGTGATGGCCTCCGCAGGGTCCGGCAGCACCATGACCCAGCGGCCGTCCGCCTCGACCACGCGTACTCCATCGGTGGTGTCGACGGAGCGGTCTCCCGCCGCCTCGACCACCCTGCGCATGACAAGCCCCTTGACCGCCCAGGGAGTCGCCACGTCGCGTTTCAGCACATGCGCCCGCGGAATACGGGCGTCGATCTGGCTGAGTGTGAGCTGCGTGCGGGCGACCAGCCCCAAGAGCCGGACAAAGGCCGCGGTGCCGTCGAAGACGCTGCTGAACTCGGGGATGATGAACCCGCCACGCCCGTCTCCAGCGAAGATCGTGGAGTCGTCCCGGCAGACCCGGGTCAGATCGTCGGGCGATGTCGTGGTCCATTCGACCTGAGTCCCGTGGTATGCGGCGACCTGCTCGGCGATACGCGTCGTGGTCACCGGCAGCGCTACCCGCCCACTGCGCCCCTCCGCGGCGACGAGGTCGAGCATCACGAGCAGCGCCCGGTCGTCCTCCACGATCCGGCCCCGCTCGTCAACGAGCGACAGTCGCTCACCCACCGTGTCGAAGCGCACCCCGAAGGCCGCTCTTGCCGAGGCCACGATCTCGCCGAGCCGCACCAGGCCTCTCCGGCGCGCGTCGGTGGTCTCGGTGGGTCGTGACTCGTCCAGCCCGGGGTTGATCGTCAGGGCGTCCACACCGAGCCGGCCGAGGAGGCTGGGGAGAACGAGCCCCGCGCTTCCGTTCGACGCGTCGACAACGACCTTGAGACCCGCTTCGGCGATCCCCGTCGTGTCGACCTGCCGCAGCAGTGTGCCCGTGTACGAGTCGAAGACGCTGGCCGGGAAGGACAGGTCGCCGATCTCCCCGGGGAAGGCCCTGCGGTACTCCTGGCGCGCGTAGACCCGGTCAAGCTTGCGCTGCCCGGCTTGGGATAGATCTGCCCCACGCTCGTCGAAGAACATGATGTCGACGGAGTCAGGCACCCCAGGTGATGTACGGATCATGATTCCACCGGCGCTGCCGCGCGCTGTCATCTGACGGGCGACCGGAAGCGGCACGTTCTCAAGGTCGCGCACATCGATGGCGCTGGCCTGGAGCGCGGAGATCACAGCCCGTTTGAGCGCCCGTGCGCCTCGCGAGTGGTCACGTGCGGTGGTGACGGTCGCGCCCTTCTTCAGCGTGGTGGCGTACGCGCCCGCCAGCCGCACGGCCAGTTCCGGGGTGATTTCCACGTTCAGGATCCCCGAGACGCCGCGGGCGCCGAACAGGTGCGCCTGGCCGCGCGACTCCCAGATCACGGAGGTGTTGACGAAGGCGCCGGCCTCGATCGTCTTGAACGGGTAGACCCGCACATTGCCCTGGACAATCGATTCCTCACCGATCAGGCACTCATCGCCGATCACAGCGCCGTCTTCGATGCGCGCGGCTCGCATGATGTCGGTGTTCTTCCCGATCACACAGCCGCGCAGGTTGCTGTGCTGCCCAATGTAGACGTTGTCGTGGATGACGGCTCTGTGGAGGAAGGCGCCGCTCTTGACCACCACGTTGGATCCGACCACGGTGTGCTCGCGGATCTCCACGTCCGATTCCACCTTGGCGTAGTCACCGACATACAGCGGTCCGCGGAGAACCGCGTCGGGGTGTACCTCGGCCCCCTCGGCGACCCAGACACCCGGGGAGATCTCGAAGCCGTCGATCTCCACGTCGACCTTGCCTTCGAGAACGTCGGCCTGTGCCTTCACATAGCTTTCGTGGGTGCCGACGTCTTCCCAGTAGCCGTCGGCGATATAGCCGTAGATCGGCTTGCCTTCCTTCATAAGCTGAGGAAAGACGTCGCCGGACCAGTCCACGGAGACATCGGCTTCGACGTAGTCGAACACCTCGGGCTCCATGACGTAGATACCGGTGTTCACAGTGTCGGAGAAGACCTGCCCCCAGGTGGGCTTCTCGAGAAACCGCTCGACCTTTCCGTGCTCGTCGACGATGGTGATGCCGAACTCCAACGGGTTCGGCACGCGCGTCAGGCACACCGTGACCATCGCGCCCTTTTCCTTGTGGAAGGCAATGAGGTCGGTGAGGTCGAAGTCGGTGAGAGCGTCTCCGGAAATGACGAGGAACGCGTCGTCCTTGAGTGCGTCCTCGGCGTTTTTCACGCTCCCGGCAGTGCCGAGCGGCTTCTCCTCATGCGCGTAGGTGAGATCCATCCCCAGTTCTTCGCCATCGCCGAAGAAGTTCTTGACGAGAGATGCGAGGAACTGGACGGTTACGACGGTCTCAGTGAGCCCGTGCCGCTTCAGCAGGCGCAGCACATGCTCCATGATCGGCCGGTTCACCACCGGCAGGAGCGGCTTGGGCATGCTCGAGGTCATCGGGCGAAGTCGTGTTCCTTCGCCACCAGCCATCACGACGGCCTTCATGTCGGAAGCGTCCTCCTTGAAGAGACGACGGTCCAGCCGACTTCACCCATCCGGGCAGGCCCCTGTAGGTCTTGTGCGGGCCGGCGGGATTCTGCACGACTCCGGGCAGCTGGCTCAATCGGCCACGCGATCCGCCTTCACGAGTCGGCGGACCTGGACCACGTAGAGGATCCCTGCCCACCAATACAGAGTTGTACCCCATCCAGCGAACGCCCATCCGAAAATCTGGGCAAGTGATGCAAGCCAGCCGTTTCCACCACTCAAGAGGAGCAATGGGAAGGCGTACATCAGGTTGAAGGTTGCAGCTTTCCCGAGGAAGTTCACCTGCGGCGGGGGATACCCATGCCTACGGAGGATTGCCACCATCACAAGCAGCATCACCTCTCTGGCCAGCAGAAGTGCGGTGAGCCAGAGCGGCAGGATCTCACGCCATGTGAGCCCGACGAGAGTGGAGAGAATGTAGAGCCGGTCAGCAGCGGGATCGAGGATGCGGCCGAGGCTGCTGATCTGGTTCCAGCGACGGGCGAGTTTTCCGTCGAGGTAGTCACTGATGCCGCTGAGCGCCAGCACGAGCAGTGCCCACCCGTCGGCCTTCGGTCCCCCGAACTCCGGCAGAAGGATCAGCCACAGGAACAGCGGCACGCCGAGGAGGCGCGCCATGCTGAGAATGTTGGGGATGGTGAGCACTCGGTCCGTCTGAACGCGAGTCTCCTGGACCTCCACCCGGGGGCCTCCTGTGGTGAACGTGTCGATGATGCCCCCTGACCTTACCTTCAGGCCTCACGGGCCCGTAAAGAGGGGTAACGCAAACAGCCGTGGGGGGGGGGCCGCCGGGGGGGCGCCGGGGGGCATGTCTGTGGGTGGGGGCTTGGTGCCAGAACTGACGCCCGCGCGAGACCCCGCGCCGC
>NZ_JBHXFA010000031.1:26272-54047 GCF_042724175.1 Streptomyces sp. NPDC127084 | reverse complement strand
GTCACCGGGGGTGCCGCCTGCCTGCCCGGGGCCGGGCTGGGGGACGCGCCGGTTCGGGGGGCGTCGGTGCCTGGGGCCGCGGGGTTGCGGTGCGGGGCGTTCTGGCCCCGGGGTTCCCCGGGGCCGCGGTCGGCCGGCGTCGGGGTGTGCGGGTTCGGGCCCGGGGTCACCGGGGGTGCCGCCTGCCTGCCCGGGGCCGGGCTGGGGGACGCGCCGGTTCGGGGGGCGTCGGTGCCTGGGGCCGCGGGGTTGCGGTGCGGCGCGTTCCGGTCCCGGGGTTCCCCGGTGCCGCGGTCGGCCGGCGAGTCCCCGCTCTTGTGCTGTTCCTGCCTCTCGCTCTCCGCATCCCGTTCGTCCCGCTCATCTCGTTCGTCCCCCTCCTGGCCCTCCTGATCCTCTTGGCCGTCGTACCTCCCCGTGATGTCATCCGGCGGGTTGTCCACAGGAGCCTCGCCCAGCTCTGCAAGCGCCTTCTCCGCCCGCCCCGCCAGCAGCGGCGAGAAGTACGGGTTGATGCGCAGCGCCTCGGCGAGATGGCGGCGGGCCGGACCGCTCTCGCCCAGCGACCGCTCGATCTCGCCTTGGTGATACGAGAAGAGCGCGCTGCGGATCCCGATCGCCCGCGCCCGTTTCGCGTACTCCAGTCCTTCCTGGCCGCGCCCCGCCCGGTGCAGCGCCCACCCCAGGGCGTCCGCGACGAACGCGTTCCGCGCCCCGCGGTCCCACTCCGCCTTCAGCCGGCGCACCGCGGACGCCGCGTCCCCGTGGTCCGCCTCGTAGCGCCCCAGCACCAGTTCCTCGTTCACCCCGTACTCCTGCGCCACGGCGGCCCGGGTGCGCAGCAGCGCGTACGTGGTGCGCGCGTCTCCGCCGAGCCCCAGCGAGTCGTACAACTCGCCCGCCTCAAGCGCGTACTCCGGGAGCGGCAGCGCCCGCAGCGCACGCTCGTAGTCCTGGACCGCCTCGTCGGTGCGGCCCAGACCGGCCAGGGCGCGGGCCCGCCCTGCCAGCGCGGCGTGATTCTCCGGATCGGCCCGCAGCGCCGAGTCGTAGTAGCCGACGGAGTCCCCCAGCTCGCCCTGCTCCCAGGAGAGTTCGCCGAGCCGATGCAGGGCGACCGACCGTTCCGTCCTGCCGCCCACGCGGGTCATCGCCTCGTACGCCTTCGCCGCCGCGTCCTCACGGCCGCCGTGGTCGCGGTAGGACTGCGCGGACCGGGCCAGCGTCGGCGCGGTGCCCGGCCGCAGCTTCTCCAGCTCCGCCAGAGCCTTCGCGGCGGCCGCGTAGTCGCCGAGGCGGGTTCCCGCGTCTACCCGCGGGGGGTCGCCGCCCCCGCGCTTCGGCATCCGGGCCCGCCCCCCCGCGCCCCCGCGCGGGCCCGACGGGTAGTCCCGGCGGGCGTTGGCGAGCGCGGCCATGCCCAGCTCCGCGTCCGCGTTCCCCCTCCTGGCGGGCAGCACCTCCAGCGAACGCTCCAGAGCCTTCTGCGCCTTGGGATAGTCCTCCCATCTGCCGAGCAGCTCCGCCCGCTCCACATAGGCCGAGCCGAGCACCGCCCAGGCCGCCTCGTCGCCCGGGCGCGAGCGCACCCAGCGCTCCCGGTCCGAGATCAGTGCCGACAGTTCGCCCAGTGACGCCGGCGCTCCGGCGTCCGCGGCGAGCATGGCCCGCGCGGCAGGGCCCGAAGCGGGCGGCGGCGCGCCCGTCCCGGGACCGAAGACCAGGACTCCGGCAACCAGTCCCGCGGCGACCAGCGTACCGATCGCGGCATTCCTGATATTTGGTGCAAATCTTGTCGTCATGCGATCACTTTGAAGGAGGGGCCATCGGATACGAAGAGCACACCCGGTGCAGCGAACCGGATCGCCGACGGGTTCACACCGATGGCCCCCGGTGCAAGTCTGGGATCATGGACGATCTCCTCTCCCGGCTCGTGTCCGGGCTGCGAACGGGGCTCCCGGCCGACGCCCTGATCACCGACCCGGATGTCACCGCCTCTTACGCCAACGACATGGCGAGCCTCTGCGAGGCGGGCACCCCCGCCGTCGTCGTGCTGCCGCGCACCGCCGAACAGGTGCAGCACGTCATGCGCACCGCGACCGCGCTGCGCGTCCCGGTCGTCCCCCAGGGGGCCCGTACAGGTCTCTCGGGCGCCGCCAACGCCTCCGACGGATGCATCGTGCTGTCACTCGTCAGGATGGACCGCATCCTGGAGATCAACCCTGTCGACCGGATCGCGGTGGTCGAACCGGGCGTCGTCAACGCCGCGCTCAGCCGCGCCGCCGCCGAACACGGGCTGACCTACCCGCCCGACCCGTCGAGCTGGGAAACGTGCACCATCGGCGGCAACATCGGCACCGCCTCCGGCGGACTGTGCTGCGTCAAGTACGGGGTCACCGCCGAGTACGTACTCGGACTCGACGTCGTACTCGCCGACGGCCGGCTGCTCAGCACCGGCCGGCGCACCGCCAAGGGCGTCGCCGGATACGACCTCACCCGGCTGTTCGTCGGCTCGGAAGGCAGCCTCGGCATCGTCGTCAAGGCGGTACTCGCGCTCCGGCCGCAGCCGCCCAAGCAGCTTGTGCTCGCCGCCGAGTTCGCCTCGGCCGGCGCCGCCTGCGAAGCGGTCTGCGCCATCATGGAACGCGGGCACACCCCATCGCTTCTCGAACTCATGGACCGTACGACCATCCACGCCGTCAACCGGATGGCACACATGGGGCTCCCGGACAGCACCGAGGCGCTGCTGCTCGCGGCCTTCGACACCCGGGACCCGGCAGCGGACCTGGCCGCCGTCGGCGAGCTGTGCGCGGCGGCCGGAGCCACCCAGGTCGTGCCCGCCGAGGACGCCGCCGAGTCCGAACTGCTGCTCCAAGCGCGCAGGCTCGCCCTCACCGCGCTGGAGTCCGTCAAGTCCGCGACGATGATCGACGACGTCTGCGTACCCCGTTCCCGGCTGGCCGCGATGCTCGAAGGCACTGCGGCCATCGCCGAGAAGTACGGGCTCACCATCGGCGTCTGCGCCCACGCGGGCGACGGCAACACCCACCCCGTCGTCTGCTTCGACCGCACCGACCCCGACGAGTCCCGGCGGGCCCGGGAGTCATTTGACGAGATCATGGCCCTCGGTCTTGAGCTGGGCGGCACCATCACCGGCGAGCACGGGGTTGGGGTGCTGAAGAAGGAGTGGCTGGCCCGCGAAATCGGGCCGGTCGGAGTCGAGCTGCAACGCGGCATCAAACAGGTCTTCGACCCGCTGGGCATCCTCAACCCGGGCAAGGTCTTCTGAAACCGCGCTGACCGCGGCCACGTCCCTGCCGCTCACCGGAAAGCCCGCCTATGGACCGGACCCGGGCCGGTCCACGGCAACGGCCGCCTTGCCCAAGCCCCGCCTACACCTCGCCGTCCTGTGCGTCCTCCCGCTGAGGCGCCGCCGCCAGCAGCTCGGCGAGCGCGTCATCGATTCCGAACCGCTCGGCCTCCGTCCCCGGCGGCACCGCCCGCAGAGTCCGCTCCAGCCAGGCGGCGACCTGCGCGGCGGGGGCCTCCAGCAGAGCGTCCCCGTCCGGCGAGGTCAGCGCTATCAGGATGACACTGCGCTCGTCCACTTTGGTGGGCCAGATCCGCACGTCGCCGTGCCCGCTCGGCCTGAACACCCCCTCGACCAGCAGCTCCCGGGCGAAGGCCCAGTCCACCGGGCGGTCGGACCCGATATGGAAGGTGATGTGCACGGCGTACGGATCGGCCGTGCGGTAGGTCAGTCTCGCCGGTACGGGCACGCTCTGCTCCGGCGACAGCACCAGCTTGAGCTCCAGCTCGCGTTCCACCACGGTGTGCATGAGAGTGCACTTCCTTTCCTGGTACGAGGCCCCGGAGCGGGCCACGCAGGGAGAGAGCGCCTTCCCCGCCGACTATTACGTGACTTCGGCCAACAACTTCTCAGTGACTTCGGACACGGCCACCACACTGGCGCACAGCGTTACCGGAAAGTGGGCCTTATCGCTGGACAGGCCCAGGGCGGGGCGGCGGTCTGATAGATGTGGACCCTGAACCAATGCCTCCATGCCCTCAGGAGATACGGGACCACGGTGATGAGCGCCCCAACCCCGGCGACCGGCGACGGCAGCCCCGCACCCGGCTTCTATCCAGATCCGTCCATCCCCGGCTACGTCCGGTACTGGAACGGTGTGGCGTGGGTGCCCGGCACGAGCCGCCCGGCGCCCAGCAGCGGCGCACCGCTGCCCGCGCCGCCGGCCGGTGATCCAGCCGCTTCGGCGGCGCCGGCCGCGCCGCCAGGCGTCCCGGCGTCACCGCAGGCTCCGCACTCCCCCTCGCTGGAGGAGACCGGGCCCGTCTTCCTGGACGAGGACCCGGCGGGACGCGGGCCCGAGCCCGCGTCCGCCTGGCAGGCCGATGCCTCCCATCAGTCGGGCTTCGGCGGCGACCGGGACCGCAGGGTCTCGTGGGGGGCGGCCCAGGACCCGCGCCGGGACCCGGCCGGTGCGGTCGGCGGCCCCGCCGCCTCGCCCGAGGGCCCTTCCGCGCCCTCACCGGCGGAGGCATGGAGCCCTGCCGCCGCACGGGAGGCGCGAGCGGCGGCGGCAGCCGGTGCGGCCGTGCCGTCCGGTGCCCGCTTCGACCGTCCGGTCGACCCGCCGGCCGCAAGAGCCGGGGCTGACTCCGCGGTGGATCCGTCCGGGGGTGCCCTGCCGGGCATGCGCAGTGTGGGTGACGACGCAGACTCCGGCGAGGGACCCGCGCCTTTCCCCGACGCGAGCACCGAGCTGCGCGCACAGCAGCCGAAGGGGGATACCGCGCCCGCCGAGGGCACGATGACGATCCGTACGATGACGCCGCAGCAGCCCGGCGGACAGCGCACCCGGCAGGGGGCCGAGCCCCGGACCCCGCAGGGGGCCCCTGCGGCCCAGGCAGCCCAGTCCGTGTCACAGGGCCCGAGTGCAGCCCCGGACCGTTCCCAGGCCCAGACCCCGGACCGATCCCAGACTCCGGCTCAGGCCCAGGTCCCGCCTCAGCAGCAAGCGCCGCCGATCAGCGCCGGAGACGGCGGCGGCGCCGCGTCCTGGGCGCAGCAGGTGCACCGGCTGGCCCAGGTCCAGGACCCGCACGAGGCCGAACGGCAGCCGGTGACTCCATGGAAGCCGCCGGTCAGCGACCCGTTCCTGCAAGCCGCGCAGGCCCAGGCGGCGGCCAGGCCGGCCGCGCTGGGCAAACGGGTCGTGGCCCGGCTGATCGACACCGTGGTGCTGGGTGCGGTCGTGGGGGCGGTGGCCTATCCCCTCGTCTCCAGAGCCCTGACGCATATCGACGAGAAGATCGAGGCGGCGAAGCTGTCGGGCGAGACGGTCACCGTCTATCTGATCGACGCGACGACGGGCCTGATGTTCGGTCTCGCACTGGTCGCGCTACTGCTGCTCGGCACGCTGTACGAGGCGCTGCCGACCGCCAAGTGGGGTCGCACGCTCGGCAAGAAGCTGATGGGCCTGGACGTGCGGCACATCGAGACCCATGAGTCGCCCGACTTCATGGCCGCGCTGGTGCGCTGGCTGGTGCACGGAGTGCTGGGCGTGCTGCTGATCGGCGTCGTCAATGTGCTCTGGTGTGTGTTCGACCGGCCGTGGCGGCAGTGCTGGCACGACAAGATGGCGCATACCTTCGTCGCCGGTTCACCGGACTGACTGGTCGCAGGCCCACCCCCTCGGCCCCTTGCGGGCCTGGGGAGGCCCCATGCACGGATCCGTCAGCGCGGGGGCATCCCCCGAACGGCGTAGGAGGCGTTGCGCCGCCTCACCGGGCGGGGTGCACTGGCCCCCATGAGCAACGATCAGCCGCCGCCAGGACCACAGCCCGACGACGACCCCTTCCGCAAGAAGGACCAGGGGACCCCGCCCGGCGGACCGCCGCCCGGTGGGACCCCGCCCGGCGGACCGCCGCCTCCCGGCGGCACCCCTCCGCCCGGTGGGGGCGGCCCCTACGGAACTCCGCCTCCCGGCTCCCCGTACGGCGGAGCGGGCGGCATGCCCCCGCCGCCCCCGTACGACACGGGCGCGTACGGGGGTGACCCCTACGGTGGCCGTCCCGACCCGCTCCATGGGATGCCGCCGCTCGCCGACTCCGCCCGGCGGATCGTGGCCCGGTTGATCGACTGGCTGATCGTGGAGATCCCGCTGGCGTTCATCGCCATTCCGTTCGGGACCTATGACACGAGCCGGGTGGACGACTTCGACGACTTGCTCAGCCAGTACAACAGCGGCGGATCGTGGATCTATCGGATCATCACCATTTTGGCGTTTGTGCTCTATGACGCCCTGATGGTCAAGCAGAGCGGTCAGACGCTCGGCAAGAAGCTGATGAAGATGCGCGTCGCGATGCTGAACGACGGCAGCACGCCCGACTTCGGCTCCGCGCTGGTGCGCTCAGCGGTGCTCTGGCTGCCGGCGTTGCTGTGCTGCCCCTGCATCTGGCTGCTGATCCTGCTGATCATGATCCTGGTCGACAAGCCCTACAAGCAGGGTCTGCACGACAAGGCAGCCAAGACGGTGGTGGTGTCAACGACGCAGTGAGTGCACCGGGGCGGCGGGCTCGGCGGCGGCCCCGGCGCTCCCGGAACCACCAGAACGACCGGCACTACCGGGAACGGCGGCGCCACGATGCGGACGCGTCGTGTGCGCCGCCTTCGTGTGGGCGGGCACTGGCAGCGGCACGGTCATGGCGACCAGCAGGCCGAGCGCGAGCGCGGCTATGCCGATGACGGCGATGCCGATCCCCGTGGTGGTGCGGGAGAGCAGCAGCATGGCGATGGTCGCGATGACGACGGTGGCCGAACCGTAGGCGAGCTGTGCGGCAGTAGGACGCGGCATGGCGGGTTCCGCCCCTCGGAGCATCGATTCATGGGATTGTCGCTTGTGCGGGCCTTGTCTGGAGGCCCTTACGAGGGTGGATGCCCGAGCCGAACCGCTGGTAAGCGTGACCTTACCCACGGTGCCGGTGCACGGGGGGCGCATGGAGTCATCCGTTCCGAGTGCTGGACGGTCCGGTGCGCCTTCTGCCGGCCGCAGGCTGCTGCGGCTTCGCGAGGAGCAATAGGGTTTTCCCTTGTCTTCCGAGCGCCGACCCGTCCGGATACCGGAAGGACGCTTCTACATAGTGCAGTTGGCTTGCACAAGTCAAGGTCTGTCTTTTCCCCGGTGACTCCGATCGAATGTCGTCACTTGTGACGCGCAACCGCCCGCGGACCCTCCCCACACTCCAGGTTCCGCGATGACGCGGGCGCGGGGGAGGACACCATCAAGTGACCAGCAATCGACGGGCGATCAGAGCTTCCGCGATATTCGTGGCCCTTGCCGCGACCGGCGCGACGGCCTCGGCGTTCACCGTGGCCCAGGCCGACAGCACCAACTCGCCGGCAGGCATCGAGCGCCACGACCCGGCTCCGGGCACGGCCCCGGAGGCCGGCGACAAGAACCACGTCGACCACGACCTCGAGGGTCCGTTCAGCAAGCAGCAGAAGCAGGAGCGCAAGGCCGCCCTGGAGCGCGTGCTGTCCGGCGACGCGACCGTGCAGAAGCGCGGTCAGTCGCAGGTCGTCAAGCTCGGCAAGAAGAAGTACGTCGAGCTCGGGCGTGAGAAGACCGACAAGATCTTCACGATCCTGGTGGAGTTCGGCGACAAGGTCGACGACACCACGATGTTCGACCCGGACGGCGACGGCCCGGAGCCCGCGGTCAAGAAGTACGGCGGCGCCCCCGGCCCGCTGCACAACAAGATCGCCCAGCCGGACCGCGAGGTCGACAACTCCACGGCCTGGCAGAAGGACTACAACCAGGCCCACTTCCAGGACCTTTACTTCGGCAAGGGCAAGGACAAGAAGGGCAACACCAAGCACTCGCTGAAGACCTACTACGAGCGCGCTTCCTCCGGCCGTTACTCGGTCGAGGGCACCGTCTCGGACTGGGTCAAGGTCGAGTACAACGAGGCCCGCTACGGCTCGAACTACTGCGGCCAGTCGAACTGCTCCAACGTCTGGGACGCGGTCAAGGACGGCGTCAACGCCTGGACCGCCGACCAGAAGGCCAAGGGCAAGACCGACGCCGAGATCACGAAGCAGCTGTCCGACTACGACAAGTGGGACCGCTACGACTTCGACGGCGACGGTGAGTTCAACGAGCCCGACGGCTACATCGACCACTTCCAGATCGTCCACGCCGGCGAGGACGAGTCGGCCGGTGGCGGCGCCGAGGGCGAGAACGCCCTGTGGGCCCACCGCTGGTACGCCTACGGCACCAACGCGGGCAAGACCGGTCCGGACAACAACCGCGCCGGCGGTACCCAGATCGGCACGTCCGGCATCTGGGTCGGCGACTACACCATGCAGCCCGAGAACGGCGGCCTCGGTGTCTTCGCCCACGAGTACGGTCACGACCTCGGTCTGCCGGACCTCTACGACACCAACGGTGGCGAGAACTCCACGGGCTTCTGGTCCCTGATGTCCTCCGGTTCCTGGCTGGGCACCGGCAAGGACAGCATCGGCGACATGCCGGGCGACATGGATGCGTGGAGCAAGCTCCAGCTCGGCTGGCTGAACTACACCAAGGCCACGGCGGGCAAGAACTCCACCCACAAGCTGGGTGTGGCGGCCTACAACACCAAGAACCCGCAGGCTCTGGTCGTCGAGCTGCCCAAGAAGAAGAAGACCACCAGTGTCGTGGCGCCCGCCGAGGGCTCCAAGCAGTGGTGGAGCGACATGGGTGACGACCTCAAGAACACCCTCACCCGCTCCGTGGACCTCACAGGCAAGTCCAAGGCTTCGCTGGAGCTCTCGGGCTGGTGGGACATCGAGGCCGACTACGACTACCTCTACACCGAGGTGTCGACGGACGGCGGCGCCACCTGGACCGCGATCGACGGTACGGCCGACGGCAAGGCGATCACCCGTGACGCCAGCGACGCCCCGGCGCTGACCGGCGTCTCGGGCGCGTACAAGAAGCTCGCCTACTCGCTGGACGCCTACGCCGGCAAGAAGGTCGACGTCCGCTTCCGCTACCAGACGGACGGCGGCGCGGGCGGCAAGGGCTTCGCCGCCGACGCGATCACGGTCAACGCCGACGGTGCCGCGCTGTTCTCGGACGGTGCCGAGGGCGACGACGCCGGCTGGACCGCGAAGGGCTTCTCCCGTATCGGCGAGTCCTTCACCAACGAGTACGAGCAGTACTACCTGGCCGAGAACCGCCAGTACGTCTCGTACGACGGCACCCTCAAGGTCGGCCCGTACAACTTCGGCTTCAAGGCGCCGAAGGACGGCTGGGTCGAGCACTACCCGTACCAGAACGGTCTGCTGATCTGGAAGTGGGACCTGTCCCAGAAGGACAACAACACCAGCCAGCACCCGGGCGAGGGCCTGATCCTTCCGATCGACGCCAACGCCACCCCGCTGAAGTGGACGGACGGCACCCTGATGCGCAACCGCATCCAGTCGTTCGACTCGACCTTCAGCACCTACCGCTCGGACACCATCACGCTGCACAAGGGTGATGTCGCGCGCCGTATCGGCTCGCACGCAGGCAACCCGGTGTTCGACGACGGCAAGGGTGTCTACTACTACGACACGAACCCGAACGCGGGCGTCAAGGTTACTGACACCAACACCCGGATCTCGATCGTCAAGGAGCCGAAGTCTGGCGAGACGATCACCGTGAAGGTCGGTCCCTCCAAGAAGTAGTCAGTAAAACCGCAGGTCAAGTCATGATCGGCCGTCGCCCTCTAGCGGGCGGCGGCCGATCGTGTTTAGGTGCCTCTGACCACCTTCTTATTGACAGCGAACCCACGGGGGAGTGACTGGGGATGCCCAGCGGAGGATTCTGCAAAATGCCGGGCGGCAGTGTCGTAGTGGCCATCGGCCTGCCCGACCCGGCCGACAGCGGCCGTACGGTACGGGTCCTGGTGCACGCGGCGAACCGGGCCCGCGCCCTGACCCGGCTGCGCAACCTGGGACTGCGGGCGGTCTATCTGCGGGGGAACGCGGAGCCGCCGACGCCGGACGAGATCACGGCGGTGCTGCACCATCCGGACGGGCTGGTCTGGCGCACCCACGAGGGCATCGCCGGGCAGCAGGAGCTGTGGCACCCGATACGGGCGCTGCTGCGGCCGGCGGGCAGCGCGTAGGCACTCCGCGGGGAAGCCCTGCGCGCTAACCCGGAGGGGTTTTCGCCCGGACGGGTCCAGGCGCGGGCGCGTCCGGGAGCGGTGAGGTGCCTTCGAGGCGCCTTCGGTGCACGAGGACGAACCGCTCAGAGGGCGCACGGCTCCGGCTGTCCGGCAAACACGAGGCTCTGGGACCCCGGGTCCGGGTCCGGGCGACCGGGACCCGGTCTCGGGAAGGCAGCCGGGAGCCGGGGCCGGTGATCAGACCACCGGCTTCCCCGTCAGCTCCACGCCCGCCTCGCGCATCTCCCGCAATGCCCGCGACACGGTCTCCTCCGCGACTCCCGCGGTGAGATCCAGCAGCACCTGCACACGGAAGCCCGCTCGCAAGGCGTCCAGCGCCGTCGCCCGTACGCAGTGGTCGGTCGCGATGCCGACCACGTCTATCTCGCTGACGTTCCGGGCCAGCAGCCACTCCTCCAGCGTCATCCCGTTCTCGTCGGCCCCCTCGAAGCCGCTGTACGCGGCCTCGTAGGCACCCTTGTCGAAGACCGCCTCGATGGAGCCACTGGCGACGGCGGGGGCGAAGTTCGGGTGGAAGCTCGCCCCCTCCGTTCCGGCCACGCAGTGCGGCGGCCAGGAATCGACGTAGTCCGGCTGCTCGGCGAAGTGCGCGCCGGGCGCGACGTGGTGGTCGCGGGTGGCGACCACATGGCGGTAGCCGGCGGTGGACTCGCCGATCAGGTCGGTGATGGCGGCGGCGACATCCGCGCCCCCGGCCACTGCGAGGCTGCCCCCCTCGCAGAAGTCGTTCTGCACGTCCACGACGACCAATGCGCGGTGCATGGCGGTTTCCTTCGCTGTGGGGCCGGCGGCGGGGTGGTTCAACGGGCGGTGGCGGTGGCTCGGGGAGCGGGTGACTCAAACGGCGGGCTGACGCGACGATGCGGCGTGCTCGACGGTTTCGAGAGTAGAGACTTCGGACGCGGTACGGGAGACGGCGTCTGTCCGATCATCCGCAGTACGTCATCCGATGTACTCGGTGGGGATCACAGGCTCGCCACGGGACAGCTGCACCGCCGACAACGGCAGTGCCACGCGGGCCGCGCGGTGCCGTTCGCGCGCCGCGTCCAGCGGCTCCCTGCCGACGACCTCACCTCCCTTGACCAGCTCGACCAGAAGCTGCCCGTCCTCGTACTCCGGCGGCAGCGGTCCGGTGCCCAGCACCTCGGCCTCGGCCACGCCCTGCGCGTCGCGCCGGCGGGCCGCCCACTTGCGGCCGCCGACCGACTGCTTCCCCGCGGTCGACTTCTTGGCCACCGGTACCAGCGGCGCCCCCGGGTCGGCCGAGGTGGCGCGGGCGACCAGCTTGTAGACCATGGAGCAGGTCGGCTGCCCGCTGCCGGTGACCAGTTGGGTGCCCACTCCGTACGCGTCCACCGGCGCGGCGGCCAGCGAGGCGATGGCGTACTCGTCCAGGTCCGAGGTCACCACGATCCTGGTGTCCCGGGCGCCCAGCTCGTCCAGTTGCTGCCGTACCCGGTGGGCGACCAGCAGCAGGTCTCCGGAGTCGATCCGCACCGCACCTGGGCCGGTCCCGGTGATCTCCACGGCGGCGCGGACGGCCTCGGCGACGTCGTATGTGTCCACCAGCAGCGTCGTACCGCCGCCGAACGAGTCCACCTGGGCGCGGAAGGCGTCCCGTTCGGTGTCGTGCAGCAGGGTGAAGGCATGGGCGCTGGTGCCGACGGTCGGGATCCCGTAGCGGAAGCCCGCCGCGAGATCGGATGTGGAGTCGAAGCCGCCGATGTACGCGGCGCGCGAGGCGGCGACCGCGGCCAGCTCGTGGGTACGCCGGGCGCCCATCTCGATGAGCCGCCGGCCACCCGCGGCGCTGGACATCCGGGAGGCAGCGGCGGCGATCGCGGAGTCGTGGTTGAGGATCGAGAGGATCACCGTCTCCAGCAGCACGCACTCGGCGAAGGAGCCCTCGACCCGAAGGACGGGTGAGCCGGGGAAGTAGACCTCGCCCTCCGGATAGCCCAGGATGTCGCCGCTGAAGCGGTAGTCGGAGAGCCAGTCCAGGGTGGCCTCGTCCACGATGCCGCGGGCGCGGAGGAAGCCGAGCACCGCAGGGTCGAAGTGGAAGTTCCGTACGGCGTCCAGGACCCGCCCGGTGCCGGCGACCACGCCGTAGCGGCGGCCTGCCGGCAGTCGGCGGGTGAAGACCTCGAAGACCGAGCGGCGCTCGGCCGTGCCGGCTTTGAGAGCCGCCTGAAGCATCGTGAGCTCGTACTGGTCGGTGAAGAGCGCGGTCGACGGTACGTCGATCTGCGGCATCAGGTCCGCGGTGTCCATGGTGTGATGCTAGCGCAGATCTCGTCAAACTGACGAGATCTCTCGTCCTGATGTGCTTGTGACGCCGTCGGCGGGAATCGCGGGGGTCGTTTGTGCGACGGGCACCCTCGGGTGGCAGCATGGGTGGAGTGACTGTGCCCACCGAGATCGAACGTCCCCAATCGGCCGAGGAGACCTTCGCCGTACCCGAACCCGACGTTCCGTGGGTGACGATCGTGCATAACGACCCGGTCAATCTGATGAGCTACGTCACCTACGTGTTCCAGGCCTACTTCGGCTACTCCAAGGACAAGGCGCACAAGCTGATGCTGGATGTCCACCACAAGGGCCGCGCCATCGTCTCCAGCGGCAGCCGCGAGGAGATGGAGCGCGATGTGCAGGCCATGCACGGCTACGGGCTGTGGGCGACGCTCTCCCAGGACCGCGGCTGATGGCCGGCCACTTCGAGGCGCTGCCCGGTGGCGGCGCGGCCGTCGCGCTCGACGAGGTCGAGATCTCCATCCTCCGCTCGCTCGCCGTGCAGCTGCTCGAGCTGATCGGACCGGGCGAGGAACCGGCCAAGGGCGAGGACCCGCTGGCCGCGCTGTTCACCGAGGGCCCGAGCGAGCCGCCCGCCGATCCGGCGCTGGCCCGACTGTTCCCGGATGCCTACGGTGAGCCCGGAGATGAGGAACCGGACCACGAACTTCGCGAGTACTGCGCCGAGTTCAGGCGGTACACGGAGAACGACCTGCGTACCCGCAAGCGCGATGACGCGCTGGCCATGGTGCGCAGCCTCGACGGCCTCACCGCCGCGGGTGAGGGTGGCGCGATCCTCAAGCTGACCGCCGGTGACTGCCTGCACTGGCTGGGCGCGCTCAACGACCTGCGGCTGACCATCGGCACCCGACTGGAGGTCTCCGACGAGGACGAGAGCGGCGAGCTGTACCGGCTTCCGGACTCCGATCCGCGCAAGCCCATGGTGATGGCGTACCTCTGGCTCGGGGCGCTGCAGGAGACGCTCGTTGAAGCGCTCATGTCGTAACGGCAT
This sequence comes from Streptomyces sp. NPDC127084, assembly GCF_042724175.1. Classification (NCBI taxonomy): domain Bacteria; kingdom Bacillati; phylum Actinomycetota; class Actinomycetes; order Kitasatosporales; family Streptomycetaceae; genus Streptomyces; species Streptomyces sp. NPDC127084. The sequence continues at coordinate 40,501 of NZ_JBHXFA010000031.1, read as the reverse complement.
GCCGTGCCGCTCGTGCCGCTCGTGCCGCACGGCTCGCAGCGTGACGCTTCGCGCTCCCGAGGTAGCCGTCTCGCTCCTTACGTCCCGTTTCGAGTGATCGAGCCGTGACCTGGGCGACTTCGTAGCGTTACCGTTCGTTCGCTCAGCGGACGCTCAAATCCGGATAACGATCGCGTTATTTCATCACCCCCGTTTGCGGTTCAGTGACGCGTATGTCCGGTTCTTTCTGTGGTGTGCGCCACAATCGCCCGCAGTGATCACCCCGCCGTGCGTGATAGATCTTCACGACCGCTCGGGCACGCCACCCATGTTCCCGGGGGCGCTTCGACCGGCAGACCGCCGGCGGCACTCCAGTCACATCCGGGGGGATCAGGACCTGATCCGCAGTCACGTCGTCAAGGCGGCTTCGCGGATTCAGAATGGAGAAAGGCGCACCACCATGACCTCGTTGCAGGTCGACAAGCACACCGGCAACGCCGGGGACGCTCCGCAGGAAGGCTACGAGCGCGGGCTCGGCAGCCGGCAGGTCCAGATGATCGCCATCGGCGGTGCCATCGGCGTGGGCCTCTTCATGGGAGCCGGAGCCAACATCGAGAAGGCCGGCCCCAGCATCATCCTGATGTACGCCCTCGCCGGCGCCATCATCTTCTTCATCATGCGAGCGCTCGGCGAACTGCTCCTCTACCGGCCGGTCTCCGGATCCTTCGCTGAGTACGCCCGTGAGTTCCTCGGCCCGTTCTTCGGGTACGTCACCGGCTGGACCTACTGGCTGATGTGGGTCGTCACCGGTATGGCCGAGCTGACCGCAGCCGCCATCTACATGCACTACTGGTTCCCGAGCATTCCCCAATGGGTCAGCGCCCTGGCCTTCCTCGTGGTGCTCTTCGGCGTCAACCTGATCTCGGTGAAGATCTTCGGTGAGGTCGAGTTCTGGTTCTCGATGGTCAAGGTCACCGCGATCATCGGCATGATCGTGATCGGTCTCGGCGTGCTCACCCTGGGCTTCTCCGACGCCGGTGACACCGCCGCCGTCTCCAACCTCTGGTCCCACGACGGCGTCTTCCCGAACGGCATCGGCTCCAGCCTGATGACCCTTCAGGGAGTCATGTTCGCCTACCTTGCCGTCGAACTGGTCGGCGTCACCGCGGGCGAGTCGGAGAACCCGGAGAAGACCCTGCCCAAGGCGATCAACACACTGCCCTGGCGCATCATCATCTTCTATGTCGGCGCGCTGCTCGTGATCCTCTCCGTCGTCAAGTGGACCGAGTTCCACGCCGGTGAGAGCCCGTTCGTACACGCCTTCGACAAGATCGGGATCCCGCTCGCCGCCGGTATCGTCAACTTCGTGGTGCTGACCGCGGCGCTGTCGTCCTGCAACTCCGGTATGTACTCCACCGGCCGTATGCTGCGCGACCTGGCGTCCAACGGCGAGGCCCCGCAGTCCTTCGGGAAGCTCAACTCCCGCAAGACCCCTGCCGTCGGCATCACCATCTCCGTGGCCCTCATGGGTCTCGGTGTGGTCCTGAACTACCTGGTCCCGGAGAAGGCGTTCGGCTACGTCGTCTCGGTGGCCACCGCTGCCGGTATCTGGACCTGGATGATGATCCTCATCAGCCACATCCGCTACCGGCACGCGGTCAAGCAGGGCAGGCTGCCCGCCTCCTCGTTCCCGGCCCCGGGCGGCACGGTCGGAAGCTGGATCGCGCTGCTCTTCCTGCTCGGTGTCACCGTCATGATCGCGCTCGAAAAGGACGGCCTCATCTCCCTGATCGTGGGCGCGGTCTGGGGCGTGGGTCTGGCGGTCGGCTGGGCGGTGCTCAAGGGCCGCAACCCGCAGCTCGGTGAGCGTGGCCGCCCCGCATCCGCGGACGCCGCCCACGAACCGGTGGACGCCGCCAAGTAGAGCCTCCTCAGAGGGCCCTCCTCATGGCGCCCACCCCATAGATCGCTCCCCGCAGCGGCCATGGGGGGGATCCCGCAAAAACCCAACCCCCATAACCCCATGAAATTAACCCCCACCCCCCCCCCCCCGCCCCAGAGCGCCGCCCCGGCCCCCCCCCCCGCGGGGTGGCGGGGCGGGTTTGCGGTTCGGGCCAGCGGAACGTTCTTCGCGCCGGCGTACAGCACCACTCCGTCATCGGTGACCGCGACCCGGGTCGGGACGAGGCCGACGGGCAGCTTCGGCACGGTGCGCTCACGGTCCTTGAACGCCTCGGCGATCCGCGGCGACGACGGGTCGATCCGGTTGCCCGCGAACGACGCGGCCACCGGCACCATGCTGACGGTCCGCCCGGACAGCCGCAGCTCGGCCTCGATGGTCAGCGGCAGTCCGAAGATCCGCCGATCGATACGTAGCAGCCCGTTCTCCGCGGACAGTGACGTATCGTCGCCCAGCCCCTCGCTCAGCGAACTCAGCGGTACGGTGAACCGGGCGTCCGCGCTCGCGGCCGTGTATCCGCCGCCCTTCCCGCTCTCGCTGACCTCGTGCAGCTCCAACGCCGCCTTTACCGGATGCCCCTCACCGGTGACGGCGTCGGCCCGCACCGCCACCTCGGGGAACGAGCCCTCGGCGCTGCTCAGCAGGAACGGGAAGGCGTCGATGCTCACCTCAGGAGTGCCGACCACGGACTTCTGCTGCCCGGCGATCCGGTCGGCGAGCCGCTCCTCGGCGGCCGACGCGGCCATCCGGTCGGCGACGGGCAGCGCGACGAGCACCACGCTGAGCGCGGCCCCGGTCCACAGCAGCTTCCGACGCTTGAGGGGGCGGGGAAGGCGAAGGGCACTCAGCCGCTTCACGAAGCACCTCCGGTGCGTGTGGTGTCAGTAGTGCCGATAGTGCTCGTGGTGCCGGTGCCGGCCAGGGCCTGGCCGTCGGGCTCCTTGTCGAGCGACAGGGGGGCCGGATCCGGTTCACGGGCATCGCCGGGGACGTCCTCATGGCCGTCGTCCTCGATGGCCATGTGCGGCAGCAGCCGGTCCAGCCACCCGGGCAGCCACCAGTTGGCGCGGTCGAGCAGCACCATCGTGGACGGGACGAGCACTCCGCGTACGACGGTAGCGTCCAGGGCGACGGCCGCGGCCAGACCGATGCCGAACATCTTCACCACAGCGTCGTCCGAGAGCAGATAGCTCAGGAAGACACTGACCATGATCAGTGCGGCCGATGTGATGATCCGTCCCGTACCGGCGAGACCGATGACGACGGCCCGGCGGGTGTCCTTCTCCCGGAGATACGCCGCGCGCACCGCGCTGAGCAGGAACACCTCGTAGTCCATGGACAGACCGAACAGCACGGCGAACATCACCAGGGGGACGTATCCGGGAATCGCCACCGCCCCTTCGAGCCCCATCAGGTCCGCCCCCCAGCCCCATTGGAACAGCGCGGTGAGCACGCCGTAGGACGCGGCGACCGAGACCACGTTCATCAGCGCGGCCTTCACCGCGATCACGGGGGAGCGGAAGGCGAGGAGCAGCAGCAGCGCGGCGACGGCGAGGACGAAACCCACCACCAGCGGCATCCGCTGGGCCAGGCGCTCGTTCATGTCGTCCTGCGCGGCAGTGAGGCCGCCCACATGGGTCACCTGCCCGGTGCCGTCGGTGGCCTCGGGCAGCGTCTCGTCCCGCAGCCGGTGGACCAGATCGGCGGTCGCCGGGTCGCCGGGGGCGGTGGTGGGGACGACCTGCCAGCGGGCGTGCGTGGCGCCCGAGTCCAGTTGGGCGGGGCCGACGGAAGCGACACCCTCGGTGGCCCGCAAGGCGGCGGTCAGGTCCGTGATCCGGCTGTCGTCCGCCCCGGAGGCGCGGGTGGGCAGGACGGCCACCACCTGCAGAGGTGCGGTGGCGCCGGGACCGAAGGCATCGCTGAGCCGGTCGTACGCGATACGGCTGGACGTCCCGGCCTTCTTGTCGCCCGCGTCGAGCTGACCGAACGTCAACTGCGCAGCGGGGATGGCCAGCACCCCGGTCAGCGCGAGCGCCGCGAGCAGGCAGCGCCACGGCCGTGCGGCCACGTACTCGGCGATACGGCCCCACCCGTGCGGGCGCTCCGCTGTCCGGGCCGGCTCCGCCACCGCGTCCGCGCCGCCGACCGCGCCTGCGAACGCGTCCGCCCGTGCGCCGCGCCGCCGCGCCTTCCGTGCCTTCGGGGGCTTCGGCGTGAGTCGCCGCCCGAGCAGTGAGAGCAGCGCGGGCAGCAGGGTGAGCGTCACCGCCATGGCCACCAGCACGGCGATCCCCGGGGCGAGTGCCAGTGCCTGCAGCAGCGGCAGACCGCCCAGCGCCAGCCCGGCCAGCGCGGCGATCACCGCGCACCCGGCGAACGCCACCGCCTTGCCGGACCCGGCCGTGGTGCGCGCCGCCGCGTCCTCGATACCGACGCCGGCGGCCCGCAGCTCGCGGAACCGGGTGAGGCAGAAGAGCGTGTAGTCGATGCCGACACCGAGGCCGATCATCGCCGCGATGGTCGTGCCCGTGGAGGGCATGTCCATCACATGGCCCACCAGGCCTATGGCGCACAGCGAGATGCCGAGGCCGATCGCCCCGTTGAGCAGCGGCACTCCGGCCGCGACCAGGCTGCCGAAGCCGACGGCCAGGATGACGAAGGCCGCCGAGAGACCGATGATCTCGCTGTGGCCGGCGTTGCCCCGGTCCACAGCGGCGGCGAGATCGCCGCCCGCGGTCACCTCGATACCCGCCTTGGTGGCGGCAGCCGCGGCGTCCGTGATGCTCCGGGTGGTCTCGGCGGTGATGTCCCGGCCGCTGACGTCGAGTTCCACGTAGAGTTGCCCGGTGTGCCTGTCAGCACTGAGGGCACCGCGCCCCGTCGGGTCGAAAGGCGTGGTGACGGCGACGACATGGTCCACGTCCGCGATGGCACGGGCGGACTTCTCGATGGCCTCGCGTTGCGCGGTGGCGCTGAGCGCGGGGGAGCCGGGCGCCGTGTACAGCACGACGGGCTGGCGCCCGGACGCCGAGTCGGCGAACACCTCGGCGGCGTCGCGGGCGGCCTGGCTGTCGCTGCCCGGGATGGTCACGACCTCGGACGTGACCCGCCCGTACGCCCCCAGGGCGCCGGCTACGGCGAGGATCAGCAGCAACCAGGCGGCCACGGTCCGCTTGGGCCTGCGGGCGCACCAGCGCCCTACGGACAGGAGCATCAGGAAAGTCGTCCCTCTCGTGCGGTGGTGGACCTCGTGCGGAGGTTCCCGGGCGGACGTAAGGAACGGAACGGCCACACCCGGGAACCTCGAGCAAAGTCCTTGCACTCGGCGTGCAAGTCGTGTGCAATCCGCACGGTTGCATCGCAAGTGCAATAATGTCAACGCAGGGATGGGAGGACCGATGAAGCGGTCACTTCGGCGGGCACCGGAAAGCGGCGGACAGGGCGGACGTCGGGACGCGGACCAGGACGGACGTCCGGCATCCCATGAGCGGGCCAAGGACGGCCGCACCGAGCGCGGGCGGCAGACTCGCGAGAAGATCGCAGACGCGATGCTCGCCCTGCTCGACGAGGGGCATACGCAGTTCCCCGCTGACCGGGTGGCCGAGCGCGCCGGGGTGTCCCGGCGCCTGGTGTTCCACCACTTCGCCGACATGGCCCAGCTGTTGGAGACCGCCATCGGCCGCCGGATGGACCAGTTGACCGCGCAGATCAAGCCGCTGCCGACCGAAGGGCCGCGTACCGAGCGGGTGGCGGCGCTGGTCGAGCAGCGGGCGCGCATCCTGGAGTGGATCACCCCGACACGGCTGACGATGATGTGCAAGGAGCAGCTGTCCGAGCGGGTGCAAGAGGTCACCCAGCAGATGTTGCAGTTCGCCCGCAGGCGGCTGACCGAGGTGTTCGCCCAGGAGCTCGACACCCTGCCGGACGACCGCCGGACGGACCTGCTCAACGGACTGGACGCGGTGACCTCGTGGGGTGCTTGGCACCACATGCGCGGCATCGGACTGGAACCGGACGCCGCCCGCCGGGTGATGGAGGTGACGGTACGCGCCCTGCTCGCCGAGACGGACCGCCCGGATCCCGGTGCCGACCGGTCGGATACCGCCCGCGGGGAAGCCGGGGCCGGTGGCCGCGAGGCATGATCTCACTCACTGGTCCCCGGATCTCAGATCCGAGGCGGCTGCGCCTATTCTCGTCATCATGCTGACCATCACCCAGGCCCTGTACGACCAGATCGTGGCCCACGCCCGCGCGGACCACCCGGACGAGGCCTGCGGTGTGGTCGCGGGACCGGTCGGCCGGGGGCGGCCCGAGCGCTTCATCCCGATGCTCAACGCCGCGCGCTCACCGACCTTCTACGAGTTCGACTCGACGGACCTGCTCAAGCTGTACCGGGAGATGGACGACCGGGACGAGGAGCCGGTGGTCATCTACCACTCCCACACCGCGACCGAGGCGTATCCGTCGCGCACCGACATCTCGTACGCCAACGAGCCCGGCGCCCACTACGTGCTGGTCTCCACGGCGGACGCCGACGAGGCCGGACCGTTCCAGTTCCGCTCCTTCCGGATCATCGACGGGGCGGTCACCGAAGAAGACGTCGAGGTCGTGGAGGCCTACTGAGGCCCGCTGAGGCCTACGGGGCGCCCACCGCGGCGCTGTCCGCATAGCGAACGGAATTCGTCCACTCTGCGGAATCACATGACAGAGGCCCGATCGGGAATCGTTACGATGAGCGCATGGTTTCGAACGACGTGAGAGAGATGACGCCGGGCACGCCGCTGCTTGTGGCGCGGCTGCACGTCGACCTGTGCCGTCTCGCCAGCGCGATCTGTACCCGGCACCCGCACCCTGACACGGCCTGACCAGCGGTTTCCTGACCCGGCCCGAGCGCCAGAGCGCGCGGGCCAAACCGCACCAGCCCCCGCGCGGGGGCCGGACCGCGCGCCCCGCAACGCACGCACCCGCCAGCACCGCACCACGTCCCTCCCGACAGGAGCCCACTCCATGGCCATCGAGGTCCGCATCCCGACCATCCTCCGCACCTACACCGACGGCGCCAAGTCCGTCGAGGGCAGCGGGGCGACCCTCGCCGAGCTCTTCGCCGACCTCGACACCCGGCACAGCGGAATCCAGGAGCGCGTGGTGGAGGGCGGCCAGCTGCGCCGCTTCGTGAACGTGTACCTCAACGACGAGGACGTGCGCTTCCTCGACGGCATCGACACCAAGCTGGCCGACGGCGACAGCGTGACCATCCTGCCGGCCGTCGCCGGCGGCATGGTCTGACAGGACCGGTGCCCGATGCGCTACGACTCCCCGCTCGCCGCGGTCGGCAACACCCCGCTGGTACGGCTGCCGCGACTGTCCCCGTCGGATGACGTCCGCATCTGGGCCAAGCTGGAGGACCGCAACCCGACCGGCTCGGTCAAGGACCGTCCCGCGCTCCATATGATCGAGCAGGCGGAGAAGGACGGCCGGCTCACCCCCGGCTGCACCATCCTGGAGCCCACCAGCGGCAACACCGGGATCTCCCTCGCGATGGCCGCCAGGCTCAAGGGCTACCGCATCGTCTGCGTCATGCCGGAGAACACCAGCGCTGAGCGCCGCCAACTGCTCGCCATGTGGGGCGCCGAGATCATCTCCAGCCCGGCCGCCGGCGGCTCCAACACGGCCGTCCGCGTCGCCAAGGAACTGGCCGGGCAGAACCCGGACTGGGTGATGCTCTACCAGTACGGAAACCCCGCCAACGCGGGCGCGCACTACGCCACCACAGGCCCGGAGATCCTCGCCGACCTGCCGTCGATCACCCACTTCGTGGCGGGCCTCGGCACCACCGGGACCCTCATGGGCGTGGGCCGCTATCTGCGCGAGCACAAGCCGGACATCAAGATCGTCGCCGCCGAACCGCGCTACGACGACCTGGTCTACGGCCTGCGCAACCTGGACGAGGGCTTCGTACCCGAGCTCTACGACGCCTCGGTGCTGACCAGCCGCTTCTCGGTCGGCTCGGCCGACGCCGTCACCCGCACCAGGGAACTGCTCCAGCAGGAGGGCATCTTCGCCGGTGTGTCCACCGGCGCCGCGCTGCACGCGGCGATCGGCGTCGGGCGCAAAGCCGTGAAGGCGGGGGAGTCCGCGGACATCGTCTTCGTCGTCGCCGACGGTGGCTGGAAGTACCTCTCGACCGGTGTCTACACGGCCCCGAGCACCGAGGCCGCGATCGAGGCACTGCAAGGACAGCTCTGGGCCTGAGTCCTCGGGCGTCCGAGCTTTCGGACCTGGGGCCCGGCTGAGCGGTTGGTGGTGGCGATGTCAGGCCGACATCCGGCGGACCTGGTCCCACAGGAGCGGGTCCATCACCCCCACCCTCCGCCGGAAGTCGCGGACACGTACGTCCCGCACCTCGTCGGTCTCCAGGAAGCTCGGACGCCCCTGGGCGTCGCCCACCGCCCCGGGCGGCAGCGGGATCACCCCCGGACGGGCGTCGTGGTACTTGCTGGTGATCTTGGCCACGCGGACCGCGCCGCCGCGCACCCGGAGCACCAGACACGGGCGGTCCTTGGAGCCCGGGCCGTCCTCGTACGGCACATCCGCCCACCAGATCTCACCGGGCTGCGGCATCCGCTGGGCCTCGGCCCCGGCCCCGGTCCCAGGTCCGGCCGGTGCCGGACGCCTCCCGGGTGCGCCCGCCTTTCCCTGTCTGCCTGGTCTTCCCGGACGACCTGGACCGCCTGGTCTGGCCGTTCTGCCCGGTCCGGCCGGGCCACCGGTTCCGCCGGGCGGCCTGCGCCGCGAACCGGGCCGTATCCGGGCCGCCCCCGCCGACAGCGCGATCACCACCACCGCGCCGAGCGCGAGCCACCAGGACGTATCCATAGGGGAGACGGTACCGGCGCGCACTCGGCCGCGCCCGCCCCCGCGCACGCCCCCGCACTCATCGCCCTATCCGGTGACAGCACAGGTGAGTTCCCCCACAACGGGCAGCCGCGAAGGAGCGCGGGGCCCTTTCGCGCCTTACGCTCGTCGCACCGTACGACATCCCCGCGCCGCCCCCGCTGACCGCAGGCCCCCCACGGGCTGCCCGTAAGCCCCCTGCCAATCCCGCCCGTCCGCCCCGGAGGTCCAAGCTCCATGAAGCTCACCGTCGTCGGCTGCTCGGGGTCGTTCCCGTCCGCGGGATCGGCCTGTTCGAGCTACCTGGTCGAGGCCGACGGCTTCCGGTTGCTCCTCGACATGGGTAACGGAGCCCTCGGCGAGCTACAGCGCTACATCGGGCTCTACGACCTCGACGCGATCTTCCTCAGCCATCTCCACGCGGACCACTGCATCGACATGTGCGGGTACTTCGTCGCTCGCTACTACCGCCACGACGGAGGCCGCTGCGACGCCATCCCGGTGTACGCCCCGGAAGGAGCCGAGCAGAGGCTCACCACCGCCTACGCGGACACCCCGTCGGACAAGTCCATGAGCGAGGTGTTCGACTTCCGCGTCCTCACCTCGGGAGCCTTCCGGATCGGCCCCTTCGCGGTGCGCACGGAGAAGGTCGCCCACCCGGTGGAGACCTTCGGCATCCGACTCGAACACGGCGGTAGATCGCTCACCTATTCGGGTGATACCGGGGTGTGCGAGTCTCTCGTGGATCTCGCCACCGGGACGGATCTCTTCCTCTGCGAGGCCGCCTTCACCCACGGCAAGGAGGACATCCCGGACCTCCACCTCAACGGGCGTGAGGCCGGGGCCCACGCCACCCGCGCCGGAGTGGGCAGGCTCGTACTGACCCACATCCCGCCGTGGACGGACGCCGAGCGGAACCTGGCGGACGCCCGCGCCGTCTACGAGGGCCCGGCGGAGCTGGCGGTCCCGGGCGCCGTCTACGAGATCTGAGTCGCGCGGCCGAGTCGCGCGCCTGAGCCCCCGGTTGAGTCGTGCGGCTGGGTCGCGATACCTGAACGCGCGCCGTCGCGGAACGTCCGTATAAAATCACTCGAAGTTCATAAAACGGATGTAACGAACATATCTCACTGGCACATCATCCCGCGCAGCGAGGAAACATGGCCGATGACGTCGTGGACAACCGCCCACCGCCACCCAGCTCGCACACCGACAAGGACGCGCCGGGAGAGCTGAAGCACAACGCGATCGGATTCCTCGACGCGCTCGTCATCGGCATCAACTCCACCTCCCCCGCGTACTCCCTGGCCGCCGTCATCGGCGCGGTCGTCGCCATCGTCGGCCTCTACGCCCCCGGCGTGGTGCTGGCCTCCTTCGTACCGATGCTGCTCATCGCATCAGCCTTCTTCTACCTCAACCGCGTCGACCAGGACTGCGGCACCACCTTCTCCTGGGTGACCCGGGCCATGGGCCCCTGGCCCGGCTGGTTCGGCGGCTGGGCGATCATGATGACCGGCGTACTGGTCGTCGGATCCCTCGCCGACGTCGCCGTCGGCTTCGGCCTGCTCACCCTCGGCCTCGACGGCTGGGCACAGAACGATGTCATCCGCCAGGTACTCACCGTCCTGGTCATCCTGGTGATGACAGCCATCTGCGTGATCGGCACCGAAGCATCGGCCCACGTACAGAACGTGCTGATCCTCGCGCAGGTCGTCTCCCTCCTCGTCTTCGCCGTCGTCGCCGTCTACCGGGTCTACTCCGGCACCAGCCCGCTCACCCCGGTCGAACCCGACATCGGATGGCTCAACCCGTTCGGCGCCGGGGGCGGATCGCTCACAGCCGGACTACTGCTCGGCGTGTTCATGTACTGGGGCTGGGAATCGGCGGTCAACCTCACCGAAGAAGTAAAGGACTCCGCCAGCGCACCCGGCCGCGCCGGAATCTGGTCCACGGTCATCCTGCTCGTGACCTACCTGTCCGTCACCATCGCCGTCGTCGCGTTCGCCGGGCCCGCCTACCTCGCGGAAAACGCCTCCGAAGAAGAATTCATCTTCGCCCTACTGGCCGGAAAAGTACTCGGCGGCTGGGACTGGGTCGTGCTCTTCGCGGTCTGCACCTCCGCACTCGCCTCCACCCAGACGACGATCATCCCGTCCTCCCGCACCGGCCTCTCCATGGCCAGGCGAGGCGCACTGCCCTCCGTCTTCGCACGCATCCACCCCCGGTTCCGCACCCCGCACATCAGCACCTGGGCCGTCGCCGCCGTCGCCATCGTCTGGTACCTCGTCATCAGCCGCATCAGCGAGAACGCCCTCTTCGACTCCCTCACCGCGCTCTCCCTGCTGATCGCCTTCTACTACGCGCTCACCGGCATCGCCTGCGCCGTCTACTACCGGCACCACCTCACCGAGAGCATCCGCAACCTCCTCCTCATCGGAGTAGGCCCCGTCATCGGCGCCGTACTGCTCATCTGGCTGCTCGTGGAATCCGTCATCGACATGGCCAACCCCGCGAACTCCTACAGCGGCGTCTCATGGTTCGGCCTCGGACCACCACTCGTCATCGGAATCGGCATCGCGGCCGCCGGAGTGATCATCATGATCGCCCGCTGGCTCCGCGCACCACGCTTCTGGCACGAACGCCGCGGCGTCGCCGACCCCGCCGCGGTACAGAGCGCCAAAAGCCACCCGCACGGACACGGACACGGACACCGGCACCGCGACCACGGCGACGGCACACCAGGAGAGGGGCCCTGACATGCCGATCGTCCTCGGATACGACGAATCACCCGGAGCCGTACGCGCCCTGAGCGTCGCCATCGAAATCTCCGCGGCGTTCGGCGAACCCCTCGTCCTGGTCTACGGTGCCGCGGCACCCGGAGCCATGGGCGAGGAATACCGCGCCCACACCGAAGCCCTGCGCCAGACCGGCCGGATCGCCCTCACCCACGCCGTCGACGCCGCCCGGACCGCAGACGTCACGACCATCGTCGAAATGCTCGACGAGAGCCCCGCCCAAGCCCTCCTCGACGCCGCCGAACGCCACCAGGCACGCGTCATCGTCGTCGGCAGCTACGGCGAAAGCCCCCTGCGCGGCGCCCTGCTCGGCGCCGTCCCCCACAAACTCCTGCACCTCTCGAAAATCCCGGTGCTGTGCGTACCGGCCGCCGACTGAGTACGTACCCGCAAGGAGAAGCACATGGCCACCAAGGCCGAGAAAATCGTCGCCGGGCTCGGCGGCCTCGACAACATCGAGGAAGTCGAAGGCTGCATCACCCGCCTACGCACCGAAGTCAGCGACCCCGACCTGGTGGACGAAGCCATGCTCAAAGCAGCCGGAGCCCACGGCGTCGTCAAAATGGGCACCGCCATCCAAGTCGTCATCGGCACCGAAGCCGACCCCATCGCCGCCGAAATCGAAGACATGATGTAAGCACTAGGCTCAACCCCATGTCTCGAATCGACGGCCGCACCCCCGACCAGCTCCGCCCCGTCACCATCGAACGCGGATGGAGCAAGCACGCCGAAGGCTCCGTACTCATCTCCTTCGGCGACACCCGGGTCTTCTGCACCGCCTCAGTCACCGAAGGCGTGCCGCGCTGGCGCAAAGGCAGCGGCGAAGGCTGGGTCACCGCCGAGTACTCCATGCTGCCGCGCTCCACCAACACCCGCGGCGACCGCGAATCCGTACGCGGCAAAATCGGCGGCCGAACCCATGAGATCTCCCGCCTCATCGGCCGCTCCCTACGCGCCGTCATCGACTACAAGGCCCTCGGCGAGAACACCGTCGTCCTCGACTGCGACGTCCTCCAAGCCGATGGCGGCACCCGCACCGCCGCCGTCACCGGCGCCTATGTCGCCCTCGCCGACGCCGTCAGCTGGGCCCAAGGCAAGAAACTCGTACGCGCCGGCAAGCAGCCCCTCACCGGCACCGTCGCCGCCGTCTCCGTCGGCATCGTCGACGGCACCCCCCTGCTCGACCTCTGCTACGAGGAAGACGTACGCGCCGAAACCGACATGAACGTCGTCTGCACCGGCGACGGCCGCTTCGTAGAAGTCCAGGGCACAGCCGAAGCTGAACCCTTCGACCGCAAGGAACTCAACGCCCTGCTCGACCTGGCCACCGGCGGCTGCGCCGACCTCGCCGCACTCCAGACCGAGGCACTCGCCCGCACCCTCCAAAGGTAAAGCGCAACCAAAAACGCCCCCAGCGGCGTCATGAACCACACGGGCGTACGGGCCGAACCGTGCGCCCGTCCACATCCAGGGGAGGACCACGTTCCATGCGCAGCCGCCGAATCGCACTCGCCGTCGTCACCGCCGTCGCACTCACCGGAGCCGTCGGATGCAGCGCGGTCGACAAAGCGTTCGACTGTGTAAAGACCGCCGACGCGATAGCCACCAGCGTCGACAACCTCTCCCAGGCGGTGTCCAGTGCGAGCAACGACCCCACCCAGCTGACCGAAGCCCTCAACGACATCGACCAGGAACTGGGCAACCTCAAGGACACGACCGACAACGCCGACCTCGCCAAGGCCGTCGACAACCTCACCAAGGGCGTCGACAACGTCCGCACCGCCGTCGAAGGCGGCGACACCACCCCGGACATCCAGCCCATCACCGACGCCGCCGCCGAGATCGGCAAGGTCTGCTCCCCCTGAACACCCGGGACTCGCCGGGGCCCCTGAGCCCTGCTGAACCCCGGTGATACCGGCGGCCGCCTTCGGGATACTGGGCCCATGACCCGCCTGATCCTCGCGACCCGCAACCCCGGCAAGATCACCGAACTCCACGCGATCCTCGCCGACGCAGGTCTCAGCCACGACCTCGTCGGCGCGGACGCCTACCCCGACATCCCCGACGTCAAGGAAACCGGCGTCACCTTCGCCGAGAACGCCCTCCTTAAGGCCCACACCCTCGCCCGCGCCACCGGCCTCCCAGCCATCGCCGACGACTCCGGCCTCTGCGTCACCGTCCTCGGCGGCGCCCCCGGCATCTTCTCGGCCCGCTGGTCCGGCACCCACGGCGACGACACCGCCAACCTCAACCTGCTGCTCGCCCAGCTCACCGACATCGCCGACCCCCACCGCACCGCCCACTTCGCCTGCGCCGCGGCACTCGCCCTCCCCGACGGCACCGAACGCGTGGTCGAAGGCCGCATGCCGGGCATCCTGCGCCACGCACCAGTCGGCACCAACGGCTTCGGCTACGACCCGATCCTCCAGCCGGAGGGCTACGACGTCACGTGCGCGCAGCTGTCCCCGGAGGAGAAGAACGCGATCAGCCACCGGGGGAAGGCCTTCAGGGCGCTGGTGCCGGTGGTCAGGGAGCTGCTGGGCTGAGGTGCACTTACGCCGAATTGCCGCGCCCGCGCCCCCCGCGCCGGGCGGAGCGGGG
>NZ_JBHXFA010000031.1:17478-26262 GCF_042724175.1 Streptomyces sp. NPDC127084 | reverse complement strand
CTTCTGGGCGCTGGTGCCGGTGTTATGGTTGCTCGTGGGGTGTGGTGCAGTGACCCCGTTGGCGCGGACCGCCAACCGCGTGCCGGGCATTCGGCTTGGAGGTGCGGCCGGAGGGACTCGAACCCTCACAGGTGTTACCCCACTGGGACCTAAACCCAGCGCGTCTTTCCAGTTCCGCCACGGCCGCCAGCCGCGAGTCATAGTAGCGCGCTGGACGACTCAAGCGGACGGGACGGGGTGTCGAGTAAGTTCCCGACGGGCACCTCCCCGGCACCAGGTGCTTGTGATCGCGTGGCAGTTGGGGCAAAGGAGGCGCAGGTTCTCGGCACGGTCATCGCTCCAGTCGCCGTTGATGTGGTCGACCTCCAGCGTCATCGGCTTTCCATGCCACATAGGTCCAATGCCGCACCTGGCGCATTGCTCCAGAACGCCCACTTCGTGGAGGGCCCGGCGCAACGCCGCTGTGCCAGTGCGCCGTTTGCCGTCGTGCTTGACTAGGACGTCCTCGGCCCGCCGAGCCGGGGTCGGGCCTGGCTTCCCGCGCTGTTGCGCCTGGCCCAGGAAGTGGCTGGTGTCGACACGGTCCTTAGCGATCCACGACTTCAGCAGCGCCCTCTGGCTGGAGTTCTCCGGTCGTCCGAGGTGACGAAGGGTCTCGGTAAGAGAGAGAGCGGTCGCCACTGCCTGCCGGAGTTCCGCCGTGGAAGGCTGCGGACCCCCTCGCCGGTAGCCGCGCCGCAGGCGACGGAAGTGGGAGACATCGATGCCGTGGTGAGCGAAGCGTGCAAAGAGGTACCGGCCCAGATTCGCGTACGGGCGGGCCCCGAGGTACGCGATGACCTCGTCGATGTCATGGCAGGATCGAGCCGCCTCGGCCAGCAGCTCGCGTGGGTACCGCCCGCCCGCGCTCATCGGCTGCGACCTTTGCCATGCCCCCGGTAAGTATCCGTGGTGGAGTGGCAATTGGGGCAGAGGAGCCGGAGGTTCTCAGCCCGGTTGTCGCGCCAGTTCCCGTTGATGTGGTCGACTTCCAGAGGCAGCGGCTGGCCTTGCCACACCGGCTCCGCACTGCAGAGCGCGCAGCATTCGACCATGCCCATCGCGATCAGCGCCTTCTTGAGGCGATCACCCGGGATCCGGCGTGCGCGTGCCGGATCCTGATCGACCAGGATCTCCTCGGCCGACCGACGGCGGTGGTTCTCCCGCATGTTCTCTGTGCGCCGGATCGCGGTGAAGTGCGAGGTGTCGATGCCCAGCGCGCGGACTCTGCGGCTGATGTGCGTGTGCCAGCCGCCGACGACATCCAGTCCCAGTCGGCGGAGCACTTCGCCCATGCTGGTCGAGGCGGCGACCGCGGACTCCAGGATTTCCCGAGTCCAGCGCGCCGCATCCCGCTCGAAGTGCGAGGTGTCGATGCCCAGCCGCTTCATCCGCTTGCGGAGGTACTCCCGCGACGCACCCTTCGGATCGACCCCCAGCTTCACCAGCGCTTCCGACAGCGACCGCGACGACCTCGCCGCCTCTGCCAGCCGCTCACGCGTGTAAGGACTGTCCGGCATGCCTGCCCCCTCCGTCCCGGCCGCGGTTCCGCGGCATCTCCCGTTTAAACTACCTGGTTACCGGTGGTAACCGCCCGCATATGGGGCGTGACCATCCGCCGTCATCGCCAGGGGATCAGATGCCCAGATCCTTGATGATCTTGGCGACATGCCCGGTCGCCTTCACGTTGTACAGCGCGCGCTCCACCTTGCCGTCCTCGTCCACGACGATCGTCGAGCGGATCACCCCGGTCACGGTCTTGCCGTAGAGCTTCTTCTCACCGAAGGCGCCATACGCCTCCATGACGGACTTCGACGGGTCGCCGACGAGCGTGACCTTCAGGTGCTCCTTCTCGCGGAACTTGGCGAGCTTCTCCGGCTTGTCCGGGGAGACGCCGATCACGTCGTAGCCGGCGCCCGCGAGGAGGTCCAGGTTGTCGGTGAAGTCGCAGGCCTGCTTGGTGCAGCCGGGGGTCAGGGCGGCGGGGTAAAAGTAGACGACGACCTTGCGGCCCTTGTGGGCGGCGAGCGAGACCTCGTTGCCGTCCGCGTCGGGCAGGGTGAAGTCCGGGGCGGTGTCGCCGGGCTGGAGTCGCTCGCTCATTCTCGGTTCTCCTCAGGGGGACGGACGTACGGCACCGAGCGTAATAGGGGTGCCATGGGGTGTGGCGTGCGTCGAGCTGACAGACTGTCGATGACGTAGCAGTTGACGAAGACATACGGATACGACCACGGAGGCGGCGCAGTGTCGGATTCCAGGACCCCTGCGCAGATCGAGGCGGATATCGTCCGCCGCCGCGAGCTGCTGGCTGAGACGCTCGATGAGATCGGTGTGCGGGTGCACCCCAAGACGATCATCGGGGATGCTAAGGCCAGGGTCGCCGCGACCGTCGACCAGACGGCGGGGCGTGCGTTCGTCGCCGCGAACCGGCTGTTCACGGACGTGAAGGCGCGCTTTGTGCACCATGACGGTGCGCCGCGGCTCGAGCGTGTGGTGCCGGCGGCTCTCGCCGTCGCGGGTGTCGTCGGGTTGCTGGCGCTGTCCGCCAGGAAGCGGAAGGCGTGACCGGCTGCGACCCCGGCGGGATGCGGTCTGGGGCGGGACAGGTAGGTTCGTGCTTGTGAGCGAGAACACGCACGACAAACTGCCGATCAAGATGCTGCATGACCGGGTGCTGGTCCGGTCCGATGCCCCGGAGGGGGAGCGGCGTTCCGGGGGCGGGATCCTGATTCCGGCGACGGCCGCTGTCGGTCGCCGGCTGTCCTGGGCCGAGGTGGTCGCGGTCGGGCAGAACGTCCGTACGGTGGAGCCGGGGGACCGGGTGCTGTACGACCCGGAGGATCGTGCCGAGGTGGAGGTGCGCGGGGTCGCGTACATCCTGATGCGGGAGCGCGATCTGCACGCGGTGGCCGCCGACCGGTTCGAGGGCGGCGTGGATTCGACCGGGCTGTATCTGTAGCGGCGGGTGAGTGAGGTTTGGCCGGGAGGGCCTGGCGAATGGGGTCGTCAGGCCCTCCCGGCGTTGCGGTGGGTGTGGTGGCGGGGGTTGGTACGGTGTCGGTACCCGACGAGACGCGCCGTACCGGGCAGGCAAAGACGACGCACTCCGTATCCGTGTCGTCTCGGAGGTTCCTGTCGTGGCCTGGGTCCTGTTGCTGGTGGCTGGTCTGCTTGAGGTCGGCTGGTCGGTCGGCTTGAAGTACACGGAGGGTTTCACCCGGCTGTGGCCGAGTGTTCTCACCGCTGCCGGGATCGTCGCGAGCATGTTGATGCTGTCCGTTGCCGCGAGGTCGCTGCCGATCGGTACGGCGTATGGCGTGTGGGTCGGTATCGGCGCGGCGGGTGCGGCGGTGTTCGGCATGGTGGTGCTGGGTGAGCCGGTGACTGCCGCGCGGGTCTTCTTCGTGGTGTTGCTGCTGGTGGCCGTGGTGGGTTTGAAGGCGACGTCGGGGCGTTAGCTCGGAGCGTCGAGCGGTCGAGCGGTCGAGCGGTCGAGCGGTGGTAGGCAGTGCGTGGCGTGTCATCGCCTCGTCACCTCATCGCCGTGGGGGGAATCCGGGGAGGACTGTCCAGTCGCCTTCGCCGGGTGCGGTGCCGGCCGGGGGCGGTGTGTGCGGTCGGCGGCCTGGTTCGTGGGCGGGGCTGCCGGTGGGGCGGCGGGGGGCCGGCGGTGCCATGGGGACGATGTCCTCGTCGTGGGTGTCTTCGGCGTGCTCTTCGTCGCGGCTGTCGCCGCGGTTGTCGCCGCGTTCGTGGTAGCGCTCACGTCCGGAGGGCTCGTCGTCCATCGGCCAGGGTGCCTCGTGGTCCAGTTCTTCGTTCGTTTCCTCGTCGAGCAGCAGGTCGAAGTCGGTGGCTCGCCGGCCTTTCAGGGCGTCCGCGGTGTATTGCGCCCAGATCCGGGCCGGGGGGCCGCCGCCGCTGATCCTGGCGAATCCCAGGGCGCCGTAGAGCGGCTTGTGCACGCCGGTGTCGGGGTCCTGGCCCATCACGGCGACGACGGTCGCCAGTTCGGGTGTGTAGCCCGCGAACCAGGCGGCTTTGTCGTCTTCCGCCGTGCCGGTCTTCCCGGCCGCCGGGCGCCCTGCCTGCTGTGCCGCGGCGCCGGTGCCTTCCTCCACCACGTTGCGCAGCATCAGTGTCGTGGTGTCGGCGGCTTCGCGACTGATGGCCTGTTCGCTCTTCAGTTCGGGGAGCTTGAGCTCTTCGCCGCCCCGGCTGATGCTTTCGACCAGTGAGTACGTGCGGTGTCTGCCGTGGTTGGCGAGGGTGGCGTAGGCCTCCGCCAGTTCGAGGACGCTCGGGGTGGCCACGCCGAGGGCGATGGACGGGTACGCGGTCAGGTCCGGAGTGCCGGCGGGGATGCCGAGGGCGATGGCGGTCCGCTTCACCCGGGCGGGGCCGACGTCCTGCGCCAGCTGGGCGTATACCGAGTTCACGGATGAGTCCGTGGCGGCGCTGACGGTCATGGGCCCGTACGAGCGGTTGTCCTCGTTCTCGGGGGCGTAGCCGATGGGTCCGTCGGGGCCGAGTACCTCGCGCTGGTCCGTGCCGTCGTAGAGGGTCGCGGGGGTGATGTGGCGGCCGTCTTCGGTGCGGGAGCGGTGTTCGACGGCGGCGGTGAAGACGAAGGGTTTGAAGGTGGAGCCGACCTGGTAGTCGCGTCGTGTCGCGTTGTTGACGAACTGTTTGGTGTAGTCGACGCCTCCGTACATGGCGACCACCTTTCCGGTGGCGGGGTCGATGGAGGCGCCGCCGACGCGTACGTGGCGGTCGGCGGCCCGGCCGGGTTTGCGGTGAGCCATCACATGCCGGTCGACGGCTCGGACGAGAGCGTCCTGCTTGGGTTTCTGGAGAGTGGTGACGATGCGGTAGCCGCCGTGTGCGAGGGCGTTGTCGTCGATGACGCCGTGGCTGACGAGGTAGCCCTCGACGGCTTGGACGATGTAGCCGCGTTGTCCTGAGAGTCCGGTGGCGGGGTGTGCCGGGCCCGGTTCGGGGAAGGTCATGGCGGCGCGTTCGGCGGGGTCGAGCCAGTGTTCTTTGACCATGCCGTCGAGTACGTAGTTCCAGCGGGCGTGGGCGGCGGGTTTGTTGTCGGGGCGGGTGGTCACGTCGAACGCGCTCGGTGCGTTGAGCAGGGATGCGAGGTAGGCGCCTTCGGCGGTGTCCAGTTCGGAGACGTCCTTGCCGTAGTAGGCCATGGCGGCGGCCTGGATGCCGTAGGCGTTGCGTCCGAAGTAGCTGGTGTTGAGGTAGCCCTGCAGGATGTGGCTCTTGCTCTCTTCGCGGTCGAGTTTGATCGCGATGAAAAATTCCTTCACCTTCCGGGTGACGGTCTGTTCCTGGCCGAGGTAGTAGTTCTTGACGTACTGCTGGGTGATGGTGGAGCCGGATTGCCTGCCTTTGCCGGTGAGGGTGTTCCAGCCGCCGCGGATCATCGCCAGGGGGTCGACGGCCCGTTCGGTGTGGAAGTCACGGTCTTCGGCGGCGAGTACGGCGTGCTGGACGGTTCGGGGTACCTGTGCCAGTTCGACGTTCTCGCGGTTGATCTCGCCGTCCCGGACGATCTGGGTGGTGCCGTCGGCGTACAGGTAGACGTTCGACTGGGCGAGGGCGAGGGCGTTGGCCGGGGGGATGTGGACGAGCAGGTAGCCGGCGATGAAGCCGCCGACGAGGAGCAGTCCGGTGATCAGGACGGCGCCGAACAGCATCCGCCAGGTGGGGATGAGGCGGCGCGGCCCGGTGCGGGGGGTGCGGGTTCTGCGGTTCTTCCCGCGGGTGCCTTTCGGGTCGGCCGGTGCCCCCGTGACCTGGGTGCCTGTGTCCTCGTCCCCGCTGGTCCCGGTGCCCGTGTGCCCGTTGTGGCCCCAGGGGTCCTGAACGGCGGTGACTCGCTGCTGTGCCTGCTCGTCGCTCATATCGGTGGGGACTCCTCGGCCCGTTGGTCGCGGACGCTGCTCTGTGGGGCTGTATCGGCTGTATCGGCCGTATCTGCTGTATGGGGTGATTCATCCGTTATGGCGCTTCTTGCCCATACTGCCCGGCTTGTGCTGCGCAAGCCGACAAGCCCCGTACCGGCGACCCGAAATACGGTCGCGTGGCAGACCCCATTGGAGCTACGGTCGGGCGCTTTGGTGTCGATGAGCTGAGGGAGGCCGCTGTGCGGCTCTACGGAGTCGTGGTCGCGGGCGCGTTCCGGCGCTATGCGACCTATCGCATGGCCACTGCCGCGGGAGTGTTCACCATCACCGTCTTCGGCTTCATCGTGGCGTACACCTATATCGCCCTCTGGAGTGAACGCCCGCACCTCGGCGGATACGACCTCCGCGTCGCAACCGCGTGTTCGAGCCCCCGCCCCTTGATTACCCTTCTCGTATGACGAGCGATCTTCCGGAGATACGCGACATGCGCGCCTCCGACGCCGAGCGGGAACGTGTCGCCGAGCGTCTGCGCGATGCGGTTGCCGAAGGCCGGCTGGACATGGAGGAGTTCGGCGAGCGGCTGGACGCCGCGTACAAGGCGCGCACGCACGGCGAGCTGGAGCCGCTGGTACGGGACCTTCCGGCGCCGGCGCCGGACCTGGTGCCCGCACCGGACCGGCCCACCGCACCGGGGGCGGTCCCGGTGGGAGGCGACGCACCGTGGGCGCAGCGTATCGGCAGGCCCGCGAGCTCCCGGGGCGGGTTCGCCTTCTGGGGTGGCTTCGGGCGCAAGGGGACCTGGACCGTCGGCCGCCGGTTCACCGCCGTCGCGGTGATGGCGGGCGGGGAGATCGATCTGCGCGAGGCGAGCTTCGAGGACCGGGAGACCGTGATCCGCTGCATCACGGTCATGGGCGGTATCGAGGTCACCGTGCCACCGGACCTGCACGTGGACGTCCAGGGTTTCGGCTTCATGGGCGGCTTCGCCGAGAACCACCGCTCCGCCACCGCCGAGATCGCCCCGGACTCGCCGCGTGTGATCGTCACCGGCTTCGCCCTGCTGGGCGGGGTGGGCGTGGAGCGCAAACTCCGCAAGGCCGACAAGCTCCGGCTGAAGGAGGCCCGCCGCCGCGCCCGCCTGGAGAAGCGCGAGCAGCGCCGTACGGAACGCCGCGAGGCGCGCGGCAGCCTGGAATAGCCCGACCCCGAGCTGTGCCGACCCCGTCCCTTAGGTGATCTTTCAGGGTTACCTGGGGCCTGGCTCGGGAACTCGACATGCGCCCCGGGAGTCGGTCAGGTAAGGAAGGGACGATACGTACGCGGACGGGTGGAGCGGATGAAACGTACTGAAGGCGTCCAGCCGGACACCCCGCCGGGCACGTCATCGGACACCCCCCCGCCGGGCACGGCGCCCGGCTCGCCCCTGGGCCCGCGTGCCGCGGCGGGGGCCAGGGTCGCGCCGCTGGCCTCGTTCGCGTACACCGCGGCCGACGAGGAGAAGCGCCGCGGTGTGCGCCGGATGAAACTGACCGCGACCGGTCTGCTGCTCTTCGTCGCGCTGATCTTCGTGCTGGCGACCTGGGCGAAGAACGCCGGGGTCGAGGGCTGGCCAGGCTATGTGGCGGCGGCGGCCGAGGCCGGCATGGTGGGCGCCCTGGCCGACTGGTTCGCGGTCACCGCGCTGTTCCGGCATCCGCTCGGCATCCCCATCCCGCACACCGCGATCATCCCCACCAAGAAGGATCAGCTCGGTGCCTCGCTCGGCTCATTCGTCGGCGAGAACTTCCTGTCGGCCGACGTCGTACGGGCCCGGCTGCGGTCCCTCCAGCTCGGCGGCAGGGTCGGCGCCTGGCTCGCCGAGCCCGCGCACGCCGACCGGGTCACGTCGGAGCTGTCCACCGCGCTGCGCGGGGCACTCACCGTGCTGCGCGACTCCGACGTCCAGGCGGTCGTCGGTGAGGCGATCACCCGCCGCGCGGAGGCCGCCGAGATCGCCCCTGGCATCGGCAAGACCCTGGACAAGATCGTCGCCGATGGCGCCCACCGGCGCGGCGTCGACCTGATCTGCGCCCGCGCCCACGACTGGCTGGTGCTGCACGCCGACTCGGTGATGGACGCGGTCCAGGGCGGCGCCCCCGGCTGGACTCCGCGATTCGTGGACCGGAAGGTCGGCGATCGGGTCTACAAGGAGCTGCTGCGCTTCGTCACCGAGATGCGCGACTCCCCGGGGCACCCGGCGCGCGGCGCGATCGACCGCTTCCTCGCTGACTTCGCGGCCGATCTCCAGGCCGACACGGACACCCGTGCACGGGTGGAGCGCATGAAGTCGGACTTCCTGGGGCGCTCCGAGGTGCAGGACGTCATCGCTTCCGCCTGGGCCTCCGTACGCACCATGATCATCTCTGCCGCGGATGACGAACGCAGCGAGCTGCGGCTGCGTGCCCGCGCCTCGCTGATGACCTTCGGCGCCCGGCTGGCCACGGACGGGCGGTTGCAGCGGAAGCTGGAGGGGTGGGTCGAGGAGGCCGCGGCGTATGTCGTCACGACGTACCGCACCGAGATCACCTCCCTGATCAGCGACACGGTCGCGAGCTGGGATGCCGAGCACACCTCGCGCAAGATCGAGGCCCATATCGGCCGCGACCTCCAGTTCATCCGGATCAACGGCACGGTGGTGGGTGCGCTCGCGGGCCTGGGGGGGGAAACCAGAACCCCACCGCCGGGGGGGGGGGGGGGGGGGCCCGCGCCCCCGGCGCGCGCCCCCCCCGCGCCCGCGCGGGGGGAGAGGACAGAGCGAACCACACACCCGCGGAGAGAGAGA
>NZ_JBHXFA010000031.1:0-17468 GCF_042724175.1 Streptomyces sp. NPDC127084 | reverse complement strand
GCGCGTGGGGCGCGCGCGCGCGCGGGGCGCGACACAACACCACCCAGCCCGCGGGTGGGGCGCGCTCTCACCCCCCCCGCAGCCCGCCCCCCCCCCCCCCCTCCAAGGGGGGAGTTGCCTATCGATACGCAGAGGAACGCCCTCGTGTTCAAAGGGAGTTCAGCCTGGTTCAGAAGAACTCAGCGGACTCAGCGGGGCTCACAGTGAATTCGAGCGGGTGACCGCCCAGGAGGCGAGGGCCATACCGCCGGCCACCGTGAACACGGCCGGCCACGCGCCCAGCTTCTTCGCCAGCGGATGCGACCCGGCGAAAGCGGCGACATAGGCGGCGCCCAGTCCGGCCGCCGCCCTGCCTCCGGCCTCCCACTGCCACTGAAGCGCGGCGGCGGCTCCCGCGGCGGCCAGCGCGACCCCGCCGAGCGGCCGCTTCCCGGTCCAGCGGGCGATTCCGTATCCGCCGATGAGTCCGCTCGCCGCGACCGCCGCTGACGGGATCCTGGCCATGGGGTGCCGCCCTTCTCCGGGTGTTCGTTCGAGTGCCCGGCCCCGAGCTCAGGCGAGCTGTCCGCGCACGGCCCCGTCGGGGAACTCCGCCGTGTGGAGATTGGCGTAGTAGTCCCGCGGGTTGTCCTGGACCCGCTTCACCGCGGCGCCGTCCAAACCCTCCAGACGCCCGGACACGGCGAAGATCCCGTCCGGCACCGGCCGGTTGAAGAAGTCGAAGACGACATCGCCGTTCCGGCCCGGGCCGCCCTTGTGGAGATGCCCCTTGGACGGGCTCTGGATGTTGAACCAGGCGTACGCGTATGCGATCGCCGTCCCCCCGTCGGGACGCAGCTCGGCCAGAGCCAGTCCGTCCGGGTCCCCCACCTTCGACGGGTCGCTCTTCGGCACCTCCTGGCCGCCGCTGGCGAGCGTCCGCAGCGCACCGGCACCGGCACCGGCGGCCTTGCGGGCTTCCAGCGGACCGATGCTCCGTCGCAGCGGGGTGAGCCGGCCCGCCATGGACCCGCCCGGCAGCTGTGCGCCATGGAGGTCGACGGTCCAGCCGGAGGGGTTGACCAGGATCCGCCGGGCCAGCCCCGGATCGTTGATCGCGACCTGTCCGGCCGCTGCTCGTACCGTGTCGGGCATCGCGGATCCGAACAACCGCACCTTCGCGGGGGGCTTCTTGCCGGCGTGCCCGTCCGCGCGGCGGGCGCCGTCCCCGTCACCCTCGTGGAGATGGGCGTACTCCGGCACGAAGCCGTTCCAGCGGAGCACGAAGACGACCCGGTCGGCGGTGACGGTGACGACGGCGACCGCCGTGCTGTCCCGGACACCGGCGAGGGTGGCGGCGAAGCTCACCGGGACACCGGCGACCGGACCCGCGTGCGCCGCGGGAGCAGCACCCGCGACACCCGCCACCATCACCGCGGACACGACTACAGGAAGACGCTTCATGCGCCTCACAACGGCGATCACCGCACGCGGGACACGTACCGGCCGCCGCCCTGTCCGCCGTTGCGGTGAAGCGCCCCGGAACGCACCCTGGAAACAGAGACAGGGAGATCGCCATGCCCACTCTCGAGGAACAGATCGACATCACGGCACCAGGTGCCGTGGTCTGGGACCATCTGCACCAGGTGGAGGACTATCCCCGCTTCGTCGGAGGAGTCCGCGAAGCCCGGCGCGAAGGCGCGTCGGGCATCCATATGGATCTGGAGGGCACCCGGGGCCGCGTCCACGGAATCGACGCCGCCACCGAGGACCTCCGGCCCCGGGAAACGATGACCTGTAGGACCGTGGACGCCCCGCACCTCAGCGGCTCCGTCTCGCTCCTCCCGCTCGACGCGACCCATACGAGGGTCCAGCTGCGGATGGAGTACGACCCGGGCGAGGCGCACGACACCTTCGGCGGCCCCACAGGGTTCGCCCAGTCGGCAGCCTTCGAACGGACCGTCCGGCAGGACCTCCGCCAGTTCAAGGACCTGGTGGAACTCGCACACCCCGCTCAGTAACGCCCGTACGGCGAAGGTGATCCGTCATGACGCAGCACTGGAACATCGACCTCTCGTTCGAGGAAGACGGGACTCGGACCGCCTGCAAGGCCTCCCTCAGCGGCCCCGACGCCCCCGGCGTCCAGGGGCTCGGCATAGCGAGGCGCAGCCCGAGCGACACCCCGGACCCGAAGATCGGCGAGGAACTGGCAGCCGCCCGCGCCTGCTCGAAGCTGGCTCACGAACTGGTGGACCGCGCGGCGGCGGACGTGGAAGGCCACACCCACCGCCCGGCCGATATCGCGATGTGAACCGGCCTGACCGACCTGGACCTGACCGACTCAGCCGTCGGGACGGAACTGGCCGAACTGGCTGCCCGCCAAGGGCCGGACGCAGCCGCTCCGGCCCTTGGCGCCGCACGGGGCCGTACGGAGGTCCCCGTCAACGCTCAGGCCCGTGGCTCAGGCCCCCTCAGCGGCCCGCCGTACCCAGGCCCTCCCGGGCCTCATCCCTCCGGCCTCGGCGCCGTCACCCGCACCTCGAAGCCCTCGATCCCCTGCGGCTCCTCATCCGCGACCTCCACCCGCCGCACCTCCGCCGTCGGAGGCCCCTCCCGCGTCCACCGCACCACCGTCTCCACGGCGTCCGGCTCCCCCTCGAACACCGCCTCCACGTTCCCGTTGGCGAGATTCCGCACCCACCCGGACACCCCGTACTCCCGGGCCACCCGCCGGCAGGTGTCCCGGTAGAACACACCCTGGACCTGGCCTGACACGATCACGCGCTTCCGCACCATGCCCGGATGGTACGAGCCCCACCCACCCCGCACGGGCGGTACACACCCGGTGCGTCGGCTCTCAGGCTCCTTGGAGCCGGTTGGCGCCGTGGCACTGCCCGTATGCCGCCCCGGTCCCGCACCAGCAGTCCGCCCCCCTCGCCGGAGGCCAGGGCACCGCGCGTCCGCGGGCGGCCAGGGTGGTGGCGTACTGGGGGAGCAGGTTGGGGTCCTCGGGAGAGGTCGCCTCGGAGGCGGCGAAGGCCTCGTAGGAGGGGACCGTGCCGGTGACGATGCCCAGGTTGCCGGTGCCGGCGGTGGAGAGGTCGCGCAGGGCGGATTCGATGGCGGTGAGGTGGGTGTCGTGGCCCGGGTACTCCACTGTCAGCGCCGGGTAGGCGGCGAGGAGTTCGCTGAGTTCCGAGGTCGGCCAGTGGAGTACGGCGACCGGGAAGGGGCGGGAGAGGGCCGCGCGGTAGGTGCCCAGTTCCGTGCGCAGGCGGGCGATTTCGGCGCGGAGTTCGGTGGGGTCGGACGAACCGAGGGCCCACAGGCGGTTCGGGTCGTGCAGTTCGTCCAGGGGAACGGCCGCCGTGTGGAGGCGGTCGGCCAGGGTGTCCCAGTCGTCGTGGGGGAGGGCGAGTAGACGGCGTACGCGATGGCGGCCGGTGAGGAGGGACCGGGTGGGGTAGGGGATCTCGTCGTCCGGGGCGATGAGCCGGGAGACGGCGGTGGTGAAGGCCTCGTGGGCCGCGTCCAGCTCGTCGTGGGCCTCCAGGGTCTCGGCGATAATCTCCCACGGGCCCGCGTCGTCGGGGGCGGCCACACGGATGCCCTCGATGAGCGCCCGGGCCTCGGCCTCATGGCCGTACTCCCACAGGTTCGCGGCCTGCAGTGCCTTGATCAGTTGGGGATTGTCGGGGGCGTCCGCGAGCAGGCCGTCGTACAGGCCGGTCGCGCGGGCGCGGTCGCCCGACAGTTCCAGATGGGCCGCGGCTTGGAGCAGCAGCGGTTCACGGTCCTCGGGGTACTGCTCCGCGGTGCGCAGCAGACGCTCGGCTTCGGTGGTGTGGTCGGCAGGCGTGTCGGGGCGCATGTAGCACACCGTACTGCCGCGGGGCCGTGGCGCCGTAGGCCCCTTCACGGACCTGGTGGGTTGGCGGCGCTGCCCCTATCGTGCGGCTCGTGCGGATACCCGTGGGCAGGCGGTGCGGGCGGACTCACCGGAGTGGCCGGGTCGTGCTCGCCCGTGGGCTGTGGGTGGCCGCCGAGGCCGCCGTGACCTTGGGCGTCGTCGTCCTGCTCCTTGTCGTGCACCAGCTCTGGTGGACCAACCGGCAGGCCGCCGAGGGCGCGCTCCGCCAGGTGCGGGTCCTGGAGCGGGAGTGGGAGGGCAGCAGTCCTGCGGAGGAGCAAAATCCTGCGACCGCTGCGGACGGTCGGGACGGCGGGGGCGGTGCGGTGGTACCCGACTCCTCTGAGACGGACGGCGGGACGGCGTCGGCGCACCGCCGGACGCCCCGCTGGGAGCAGGCGTACGCCATCCTGCGCATCCCCCGGCTGGGACTGGTCGCCCCGGTCGCCGAAGGCACGGCGAAGCGCGGTGTACTCGACAAGGGATATGTCGGGCACTACGCCGGGACCGCACAGCCGGGGCAGCCCGGGAACTTCGCGGTCGCCGGGCACCGCAACACCCACGGTGAGCCGTTCCGATACCTCAACCGGCTGCGGGCGGGCGACGCCGTCGAGGTCGAGACGCGTGACGCCGTTTTCACCTACCGGGTCGACCAGCGGCTGCCGCAGACCTCCGCGGGGGACGGCGGAGTGATCGCCGCCGTCCCGCGGAGCGGGGTGAAGCCCGCGTACGGGTACGGCGAGCCCGGCCACTACCTGACCATGACCACGTGCACGCCCGAGTACACGTCGAGGTACCGGCTCGTGGTGTGGGGGAGGCTCGCCTCGGCGCGACCACGCTGACGTATCCGGCTGGCCGGCCGCGAAGCCCGCAGGCACCGGGCGATGCGAGTTTTCCACAGGGGAACCGGCGATCGATTTCGCTCGTGTATAACGAGTGAAGGTCCGTATCACCCGTACGGAGTGATGGCGAAGCCCGGGAGGAGGTGGCGACCATGACCGGACGTACGTGGCGCATGGCGCAGCCGCTCGTGCTGCTCCTGTTCATCCTCGTCGCGGTGTTCCTGTCCGAGGGCATCGGTCTGTCCCTCGCCGTCGCGCTCGCCGCCACGGCCGCCGTCGGCGCCGCCCTCGTGGTCTGTGCGCTGGTGCTCTCTCGATCGGTGCCGCGCGTTCCGCGGACGCGAATACGTACCGCGATACGGGACCGTGAGCAGCGCACCGCCTTCCTGTCGCAGCGCGACCCCGACTCCTCGGGTCGCATCAGGCCCCGGGCCCCGGGCCGTTCGTGCACGACGGCCGCGTAGGGGCAGCTGACCACTTCGTCCACTCTCGGAACCAGCGCTTTGGGTTCCGGATCCCGGGTGCCTCTTCGCGTGCCGTCATGCCGAGCTGACTGCTTCTTTCCGGCACGACGGGACCCGGAGGGCCTCCTTGTCCGCTTTCAATGATTTCCCTGCTTTCACTACTTCCTCTGCGTTCGCGCAATTCGATTCCCTGACTTCTGCTTTCGCCTCGCTGGTCGGGCAGCTCGCCGGCCTTGTCGAGCCGGTGTTCCAGGGGACCGCGACCGCCGTCGCGGTCGTCCTGTTCACGGCGCTGGTGCGGCTCGCCGTCCTGCCGCTCTCGCGGGCCGCCGCGCGGGGGCAGAAGGCCCGGGCCCGGCTCGCGCCGCGGATCGCCGCGCTGCGTGCGAAGCACGGCCGGAATCCGGAGCGGCTCCGGCAGGCCGTTCTGGAGCTGCACGCCGAGGAGAAGGTGTCACCGCTGTCGGGGCTGATCCCGAGCCTGATCCAGGCGCCGGCGTTCCTCCTGCTCTATCAGGTGTGCGCCGGGGGTGGCGTGGGCGGGGAGCTGTTCGGCGCCCCGATGGGCGGGCGGTGGCTGGAAGTGCTCGGGGACGGCGGGGTGTTCGGATCCGCGGGGCTGGTGTATCTGGGGCTGTTCGCGATCGTGGGTGCCGTGGCCGCGTTCGGCTTTGTGCGCACCCGACGGCAGTTCGCGGCGGCGGCGACCGCCGCCTCGGCTCAGCCGGACCCGCCGGGCATGGGGGTCGTGACGAAGGTGATGCCGTTGCTCTCGTTCGTCACCCTCGTCACGGTGGCCGTGGTGCCTCTGGCGGCGGCTCTGTATGTCGTCACCAGCACCGTCTGGAGCGCGGCGGAGCGGGCGATCCTGTACCGGGGCATGCCCGAGGCCGCGTCGCCGGCTACCGGCGGGTAAGGGTCCAGTCCGTGAAAGGGGGCTTGCAGGGGGCTTCGGGGCCTTGGAGGATCAGCTGAACCTCCGGTGGCCGCACCCATCGGCCGGGCCTGTTGGGAAGACTTCGACCACAGGGAGAAGGCCATGAAACTGCTGCGTGTCGGACCGGTGGGGGCGGAGCGTCCCGCGTTGCTCGACCGGGACGGGGTGACGCTGAGGGATCTGTCCGCGCTGGTCGCCGATATCGACGGGCCGCTGCTCGCCGACTATGCCGCGCTGGACCGGATCAGGGCGGCGGAGGAAGCGGGCGTGCTGCCCGTGGTCGACGCGGCCGGACTGCGCACGGGCCCGCCGCTGGCGCGCGTCGGCAAGGTGGTGTGCATCGGACTGAACTACCACGGCCATGCGGCCGAGACCGGTGCCACGGCTCCTACGGAGCCGGTCGTCTTCCTCAAGGCGGCCGACACTGTCGTGGGCCCTGATGACATCGTGCTGGTGCCGCGCGGCGGGGCGAAGACGGACTGGGAGGTGGAGTTGGCGGTCGTCATCGGAAGGACCGCCCGCTACCTCGAGTCGGACGGTGAGGCGCTCGCCTGCGTCGCGGGCTATGCGGTGGCCCACGACATATCGGAGCGCGCCTTCCAGCTCGAGCACGGGGGCACCTGGGACAAGGGCAAGAACTGCGAGACGTTCAACCCGCTCGGGCCCTGGCTGGTGACAAGGGACGAGGTCCCCGATCCTCAGGCGCTGACGCTTCGGCTCTGGGTGAACGGTGAGCTGAAGCAGCACGGGTCCACCGCCGACCAGATCTTCCCGGTGGCCGAAGTTGTCCGCTATGTCAGCCACTTCATGACCCTGTATCCCGGGGACGTGGTCAACACCGGCACACCCGCCGGTGTGGCGATGGGGCAGCCGGAGCCCAAGCCGTATCTGAAGGCGGGCGATGTGGTCGAGCTGGAGATCGACGGGCTGGGCCGCCAGCGGCAGGAGTTGAAGGACGTGTGACGGCCGGCGAAGCCCTGACGGGCGAGCGAGCCGCGGAGGCGGTGCGGGGGATTCACCGCCTCCGCGGCGTCAGGGGGTGGTCAGGCGGGTCAGCGCCTCGACCACCATCGCGTGGTCCTCGACCTGGGGAAGGCCGGAAACCGTGACCGTACCGATGACGCCCGCGCCGTCGACGTGGACGGGGAACGAGCCCCCATGGGCCGCGTACTGGTCCGGGTCGAGGCGGGACGACGCCTCGAACGTGGTGCCCCTGGCCCGGAATCTGCTGCCCACCAGGAGGGAGCTTTCGCCGTAACGCTCCACGACGCGGCGCTTGCGGTCGATCCAGGCGTCGTTGTCGGCCGATGTGCCGGGCAGCGCACAGTGGAAGAGCTGCTGCGGGCCGCGGCGGATGTCGATGGTGACGGGGGCCTGCCGTTCCCGTGCGAGCTCGACGAGCACGGTCCCGAGCCGCCAGGCGTCGTCATGGGTGAAGCGGTGGAGCGTCAGTCGCCGCTCCTGGGCCTCCAGTTCGGCGGTGGCCGGGGCACCGGGGAGTCCGCTCATGAGCCCAGCTCCACCGTGATGCCCTCCTCGGCGGAGCGGCGGGCCGCCTCCAGGACGTCAAGCGCCGCGGCGGCCTCCTCGGCGGTGACCGGGGGCGGGGTGCCGTCGCGCAGCGCCTTCGCGATCGCGGTGTAGTAGGCGGGGTAGTCGCCCGGCAGGGTCTCGACCGGGCGTCCGCCCCCGGTGAGCGGGGACTCACCGGAACCGATCCGGCCTCGCAGCCGCTCGGGCTCCACACCCCAGCAGGGGTCGCCGGACTGCGGGCGCCTGCCGTCCCGCAGGGCGGCCTCCTGTGGGTCGAGGCCGTACTTGACGTACCCGGCCGCCGAGCCGAGGACCCGGAAACGCGGGCCGAGCTGGGCGGCGGTGGCGCTCATGTACAGATGCGAGCGCACGCCGTTCGCATGGGTGACGGCGATGAAGGTGTCGTCGTCCGCCTGGGCGCCGGGGCGGCGTACGTCGGACTCCGCGTACACCCGGACAGCCGGGCCGAACAGGACCAGCGCCTGGTCGACCACATGGCTGCCGAGGTCGTACAGCAGCCCGCCGAACTCCTCGGGGGAGCCCGACTCGCGCCAGCCGCCCTTGAGCTGGGGGCGCCAGCGCTCGTAACGGGACTCGAAGCGCAGGATGTCGCCGAGTTCGCCGCCGTCGATCAGCCCGCGCACGGTGCGGAAGTCGTTGTCCCAGCGGCGGTTCTGGAACACCGAAAGCAGCAGACCGCGCTCCCGGGCGAGAGCGCCGAGGGCGCGCGCTTCGGCGGCCGTACCGGCGATCGGCTTGTCCACGACCACCGGGAGACCGGCCTCGAGAGCGGCGGTCGCCACCGGGACATGGGTCTTGTTGGGGGAGGCGATCACGATCAGGTCGAGTTCCCCCGCGCGGGACCACAGCTCCTCGGGAGCGGCGGCGAAGCACACCCCCGGATACGCGGCCCGTGCCTGCTCGCGGCGCTCCTCGCTCGACGTCACGACGGTGTCGAGGGCGAGGTCCGCGGTCGACGCGATCAGGGGGGCATGGAAGACCGACCCGGCAAGGCCGTAGCCGACGAGGCCGACGCGCAGGGGGGAAGAGATGCGGCGAATCACGCCTCCACTTAAGCAACGCTGTTGCCAAACTTCAAGCGGTGGGCACAATGGAAGGGTGAGGGTGAACTGGGCCAGGGCGATCGGCGCGACAGGAGAGGCCGCCGGTGCGGCTGCGGGCGGGGGGCAGGGCACGCCCGGGAGCGCGGGAGCGGCGGGCGGCTGGGGCGTCGGCCCCGGCGTGAATCTGCCCCTGCTGCGCAACCACAACGCCGCACTGGTGCTCGATCTGCTGCGTACGGCGGGTGAGGACGGCATAAGCCGACTGGAGCTCGCGGAGCGCACCGGTCTCACCCCTCAGGCCGTCAGCAAGATCATGGCCCGGCTCCGGGACGAGCGGCTGGTCACCGAGGCAGGTCGGCGTGCCTCGACCGGAGGCAAGCCGCGCACGGTGCTCCGGCTGATTCCATCGGCGGCGTACGCGGTCGGGGTGCAGATGGACCGGGACGAGCTGACCGTGGTCCTGCTGGATCTGGCCGGTGCGCAGGTCGCCAGCCGGGCGGTCACAGCCGACCTCGGCGCCGGTCCGGACGCCGTGACCGGACGGATCGCCGACCAGGTACGGGCCCTGCTGACCGACGCCCTGGCCGGCACGGCGGCGGATGCGGATGCGGCTGGGGCTGGGGATGTGGCGTCGGCTGCGGCCGGGGAGACTGACGCGGCTGTGAGCGCCGTGGGCGCGAGCGTCACGGACGTGGTCGCTGACGAGGAGCCGGAGCGGGGGCGGGTGCCGAGCAGCGGTCCCTTCGCGCGCGTGCTCGGAGTGGGCCTTGCCATGCCCGGGCCCCTCGACCACCGCACCGGCGTGCCCTTGCGCGTCACCGGCTACCCGGAGTGGGACGGCTACCGGCTGCGCGACGAACTGGCCCGGAGGCTGGGCCTCCCGGTCGTCCTGGACAAGGACACCAACGCCGCCGCCCTCGGGCTGCTGCTGCGCGGAGAGGTCGGGGACTTCGCCTATCTGCATCTGGGGACGGGTATCGGAGCCGGTCTCGTGCTGGACGGGGCGCTGTACCGGGGAGCGCAGACCGGAGCCGGTGAGTTCGGCCACCAGGTCGTGCACTTCGACGGGCCGCGGTGCGCCTGCGGCAAGAACGGCTGTATCGAGGCGATGTGCATGGCCGCCGCCGAGCGCGGTGACATCCCCGAAGCCGCGCGGTTGCTCGGTATCGGTGTGGCCAATCTGGCGGAGTTGCTCGACATCGAGCAGGTGCTGCTCGGCGGACGGGTCGTCGCCGCCGCCGAGGCGGAGTTCGTACGGGGAGTGCGGTCCTCGCTCTCCTCCCGCCACCGGGTGCTGGTGGCTCCGGCGGGAGGCGGCGCCTACCGGGTCGCCGAAGGCGCGGCCCAGATGGTGCTCGCTCCGGTGTTCGGGCGAGCCGAGGTGGCTTTCGTGTCGTACCCGGGCTGACTGCCGGAGCGGCATGGGAGCGTGGGCCGACCGGGCGTAATGATGTGACTGTCCGACTGGATAGGTGTGGTGTTCCCTTGGCGGCGGGCCCGCACATGGCAGCGTCGTGCCCGCACGCTGCCCCCGGAGCGAAGGGTCCCCCATGCGAATGCGCCGCGCCCTCGCCGCCGGATCTGCCGCCGCCGTGATCACGCACGCGGCTCTGTTCGCGGTCTGCACCGGCCAGGCATCGGCCGCCGCTACCCCTTCTCCGTCGCCCGAGCCGTTCTGCGGCGACGTACGCGCCCAGGGCCTGCCCATCGGCACCAGCATCGAGGGCGGTCCGGCCTCCTACCGGGCCGGCTCCGGTTACGGGCAGTTCTCCGTCGTACTGGCGAACACCACGGCCCAGTCCTGTGTGCACATCCATCCCGTCCTCGTCCTCACCGGACGGGACCACGCACTCACCCCCGCCCAGATCCGGATGGAGTTCCTGGACGAGGCGCAGGGGACATGGCGCCCCGTCACCTTTGTGGCGACCGACCAGGGGGAGGCGGTGGGGGCGTTCGGAGGCTCGAAGGGTGCCGAGAAGACGCCGGCAGCCGCAGAGTTCGAGGGCTTCGCCATCGCCGCCCGCAGCAGGGTCACCGTGTCCGTGCGCCTCGCCTTCCCCGCCCCGGGCACCCTCGCCGACGCGGTCGTGGCCAACGCCGCCGTGGTCCAGCGCCGGGGCGCCGACGGTGACTGGGTGGGGGAGTCGGCGGACTACTCGTTCAGTCTGCTGGCGTCCGGCGAGCCGCGGCCCCCGACTCCGCCGCAGACCCCGTCCGGCACCCCGTCCGACTCCCCGTCCGGCCCCGCGACCAGCAGCGGCGCCGCCACTCCGGACCCCGACGAACTCGCCCAGACCGGCAGCCGTGCCGGCATCGGTGTCATGGCCGCCATCGCCGCCCTGCTCACCGCCGCGGGCATGCTCCTCACCGGCGCCCACCAGGTGCGCACCAGACGCCACTGACGAGGCCCGGCCGCCGTTCACCGCCGGCCATGTCGCCGACCGGAATCCGGGAGTTCACCACCTGTCCCTGGTGCCCCGGGGACTATCGCGCAAGGATGACGGGCTACGTACCAACGCCCCTGCTCCGGCAGGGGCGTTGGGCTGAGCGCGATATACCGAGCCCAGAGTCCACAGTCCGCAGGTCACCACACTCCGACGGAGGAACCCCGATGCCGACCCCCGGCATTCCCCGCCGTACCGTGCTCACCGCAGGCGCCGCGACCGCGGCGGTCGCCGCCACGACCGCAGCATCCCTCGCCACCGCCCCCGCCGCCCATGCGGCGGCGCCCACCCTCCCGAACGGCACCAGCAAGGACAAGGTGCTCGTGATCGGCATGGACGGGCTGCGCCATGACCGGATCGACGCCGCCGACGCTCCGCACCTCAAGTCGATGATGGCGAACGGCACGTACGGCACGTCCCTGCTCTACTCCTACCCGATGGCCGCGACCTCCTCCGGCCCCGGCTGGTCCACCATCTCCACCGGTGTCTGGCCCGACAAGCACGGCGTACGGGACAACACCTTCATCGGCAGGAACTACGGCAAGTACCCCGGCTTCCTCGCCCGCCTCGCGCAGGTGCGCCCGGAGCTGTCGACGTACGCCGCCGTCGACTGGAAGCCCCTGGACACCCAGGGCACGGTCACCCCGGGCGCCGATGCCAAGCTCGTCCTGGACGGCGACGCGGGCGGCTACGCGGTCCATGACGCCGCCATCGCCGCCGAGACCGAAGCGGTTCTGCGGTACCAGAATCCCGATGTCCTCTTCGTGTACTTCGGAGAGACCGACGTGGTCGCACACAGCCTGGGCACCGGTCAGAAGTACCTGGAGGCCATCGCCGTCCAGGACGCGTACGTAGGCCGCCTCCTCGCCGCCGTCAAGGCCCGCCCGACCTACGCCACCGAGCGCTGGACCGTGATCGTCGCCACCGACCACGGCCACAAGGACGCGGGCGGCCACGGCGGCAGCTCCATCGAGGAGCGGCGTACCTTCGTCCTCGCCCAGGGCCCGGGGATCGCAGCCGGTGCACGCCCCATCGACACCCGGCTCGTCGATGTCGCCGCGACCGTCTTCAGGCAACTGGGGATCACCCCGGATTCCGCCTGGGGCCTGGACGGCAAGCCCATCCAGGAGCGTTCCGCCGATCCGTTCGACACGCTCCAGTCCTCCCTCACCCCACGGGTGGACGAGACCGGGATCCCGGCGTCGGTGCTCGGCTTCACCCACACCGCCCCCAGCGGCTGGTCCGTCATCAACAACGCGATGGGCACCGGCGGGGTGGCCGAGTGGCGCGGCTGGACGTTCGCCACCGACGAGTTCTGGTCCCGCACCCACCGCGACCAGTGGCGCGAACTCAACGTCCGCGCCCGGGGCGTCTTCGCGGTCGCCGACTCCGATGAGTGGGACGACAAGTCCAACTCGGGCGGTTATGACTCGACGCTGGTCAGCCCGGCGTACGACGTGCGGGGCGCGGGCACGGCACGGCTCGACTTCACCACCCTCTACCGCCAGGAAGGCGGTCAGACCGCCCAGATCCTGGTCTCCTTCAACGGCGGTACGCCGACCGTCGTCAAGAGCTATACCTCCGACGTGGTCTCACAGCCGCAGTCGGTCTTCGTCGCCGTCCCGGTCGGCGCCTCCAGTGTGAGTTTCCGTTTCCGGTACACCGGCCGCAACAACTGGTACTGGGTGATCGACGGGGTCAGGGTCGCGGCTGCCTGATCCACCGGGCCGCCCGGGAACTCCCACTCGGGCGGCCCTCCCGTCGGTACATCGGGCGAGACCGGTCCGGCGCGTCAGACAAGCTCGACCAGGTCCGCGATCGAGTCCTTCACATGGGTCGGGCGGTACGGGAACCTGTCGAGGTCCTCCGGCGCGGTGAGTCCGGTGAGCACGAGATACGTCTCCATCCCCGCTTCGAGCCCGGCGAGGATGTCGGTGTCCATCCGGTCGCCGATCATGGCGCTGGTCTCGGAGTGGGCGCCGATGGCGTTGAGGCCGGTGCGCATCATCAGGGGGTTCGGTTTGCCCACGAAGTACGGCTCCTTTCCCGTCGCCTTCGTGATGAGGGCGGCGACCGCGCCCGTGGCGGGGAGCGCGCCCTCCGTGGAAGGGCCGGTCTCGTCCGGGTTCGTCGCGATGAACCGCGCGCCGTTGTTGATCAGGCGCACCGCCCGCGTCATGGCCTCGAACGAATAGGTGCGCGTCTCGCCAAGGATCACGAACTCGGGTTCGGTGTCCGTCAGGATGTATCCCACCTCGTGCAGTGCGGTGGTCAGGCCTGCCTCGCCGATGACGTACGCGGAACCCCCGGGGTGCTGCCGTTCCAGGAACTTCGCGGTCGCGAGCGCCGAGGTCCAGATGTTCTGGGCGGGCACGTCCAGGCCGATCCTGCGCAGTCGCGCGTGCAGGTCACGCGCGGTCTGCATCGAGTTGTTGGTGAGCACCAGAAAAGGGCGGCCGGATTCGCGCAGCTTCTTGATGAAGGTGTCCGCTCCGGGGATGGGGATGCCTTCACGCATCAGCACCCCGTCCATGTCGGTGAGCCACGTTTCGATGGGCTTACGCTCTGCCATTCTGCCGGTCTCCTGTACACGAGCTCTGGCTGAGGGCCGCCGGTACGTCACTGTGCCGGCGGTCCCCAGCGTAACGAGCCCGGCGGCCTGCGGCTTAGCCCATCCGGGGCTCCCGGAGATGCGGAAACGGGCAAACCGCGTGAATCTACTGATACCAGGAGGTTCACAATGCGTTCTGTGCTCATTGCTCTCCGTGTCATAGGTGCTGCCGGCGGCCTGCTGATGCTGGCGTCCACCGCCGGGCCGGCATACGCGGCGTCGGACGGTGGTCGAACCGCCACCGGCTGCGAGGCCGCCGCGCCCGGCACGTATGTCCTGGACGCCGAGATGTCCGGGTTCGGGGGTTCGAGGGGGCCGCTCATCGGGCTCGACTGCGCCAACGGCCGGCAGCACGGCTTGCTGGGCGCGGTCCAGGCGGCGCGGCAGGAGGGCGACGGAGGCGAGAGCCCCAAGCCCCAGCAGAGCTGGAGCCAGAACAAGACCTGGGAGCAGGACGAGAAGAAGACCGGGGGCGACGAGAAGAAGGACCAGAAGAAGGACGACGGGCAGGACCGGAAGAAGCAGTACGAGAAACCTCGCGACAAGCAGGACGAGGGGCGGGACAAGCGCGACGACGGCGGGGACGGCGGGGACGGCGGGGACGGCGGGGACGGTGAATCCGACGACGAACCGGACTCGGACGAGACCCCCTACGCCCCGGTACGGGCCGGTGGCGGCGGTACCGCGACATCCTTCGCCGCCGGCGCCTCCCGCGCCGAACAGCAGGGACCGGGCACCACCCACACCGTGGTCGGGCTGGCCCTGGCCGCTGTGGCCGCGGTGACCATCGCGTTCCGAGGCGTCCGGCGCCGGCGCGCGAACGCGACGGACAAGGACTGACGGCTGTGGGGTCGTCGTCCGACGACGCCGCCCGCGGGGGTGGCGGGCGGCTGCTGACCGGTGTGGCCTGGGTGGTCCTGCTGCTCGGCCTCTGGCTGTGGGGCCGCGGCGCGGCCGACGGGGCGGCGGGCAGCGCCCCCAGGACCGGTGATGTGGCCGCGGTGGGCCGGCCCCCGGGTGTACCGCTGCCGCCCGCGCACGATCCGCTGGAGCCGGCGGGGCCCAGCAGGGTGGAAATCCCCTCGATAGGGGTGAAGGCTCCCGTCGTGATGCGCGGTCTGGACGCTACGGGTGGGATCGAGCCGCCGCCGTACACCGAGGCGGGGGCCGTGGGATGGTTCGGGTCCGGGACCCAGCCGGGCGCGGCGGGCGCGGCGCTTTTCGTGGGCCATGTCGACACCGCCACCGAGCGGGCGGTGTTCTACGACCTCAGCGCGGCCCGCGCCGGACAGAAGATCCGGGTCGCCCGGACCGACGGGTCCGTGGCCGAGTTCACCATCGACGACGTCCAAGTGGTGAGCAGGGAGCGGTTCGACGCCGGCGAGGTGTACGGGGCCAGGCAACCGGGCAGGGCCGAACTCAGGCTGATCACCTGCGGCGGAACGTTCGACCGCGCCACACAGTCCTACACGGCGAACGTGGTGGTCTCGGCCTATCTGACGGACGCCCGCGGGATCTGACAGGATGCGTTCCGGTTGGCCCTGTCCGGTCGGCGTGCCGGATGCGACCCGGCGGTCCGGCCGACTCGGCCGGCACGCACCATGCACGATGCACCAAGGGGGAGTGGATGTACGGCAGTTTCACCGGGCGGACCCGCCGGGGGACGGGGCCCGGAGCGCGGACGCGAGCGGCAGCGATACGCACGATGGGGGCCACGGGGGCCGTGGCGCTCGCGCTGCTGCTGCCGGGGTGCTCGTCCGACGACGGCGGCGACGACCGGCCCCCCATCGCCCAGCAGCCCAAGGCGACGGACCCGTACTGGGTCAACCCGGACGGCAAGGCGGCCCGGCAGCTCGCCGAGTACCGCGAGGGCGGTGACGACAAGAACGCCGCGCTGGTCGAGAAGATCGCCGGGCAGCCGGTCGGCGAGTGGATCGGACCGGACAACCCGGAGGCCGAAGCCAAGGGGTTCACGGAGGCGGCGCGGAAGGCCGACCGTGAAGCCCTGCTGGTGCTCTACAACATCCCGCACCGCGACTGCGGCCAGTACTCCAAGGGCGGTGCCGCCGACGGGAACGCCTACCGCGCGTGGGTCGACGAGGTCGCCAAGGGCATCGGCGACCGGCCCGCCACGGTGGTGCTGGAGCCGGACGCGGTACTGCACCTGGTGGACGGCTGCACCCCGGACGAGTACCACGAGGAGCGCTACGACCTGCTCAAGGGCGCCATCGCCCGGCTCAAGAAGCAGCCCGCCACCAAGGTGTACCTGGACGCGGGCAACGCGGGCTGGTCGCAACCGGACTCCCTCTTCGAGCCGCTCCAGTGGGCCGGGGTCGCCGAGGCCGACGGCTTCTCGGTGAACGTCTCCAACTTCCAGACCACCGCGGCCAGCAAGGACTTCGGCAAGCGGCTGTCGGCCAAGGTCGGCGGCAAGCCCTTCGTGATCGACACCAGCCGCAACGGCAACGGCCCCTACACCCAGGGCGACCCCAAGGAGAACTGGTGCAACCCGCCGGGCCGTGCGCTCGGCGAGCCGCCCACGACGAAGACGGGCGATCCGCTGGTCGCCGCGTATCTCTGGGTCAAGCGGCCGGGGGAGTCGGACGGCGACTGCAAGGGCGGCCCCAAGGCCGGGGACTGGTACCCGGCCTACGCCCTCGAACTGGCCCGCAACACCGAATAGCCGGACAGACGAGTGCCCCCCCAGCCACTGCGGGGGCACCCTTCTGCTGTGGCGGGGAGCCTTACGGGACCTCGACCCACACACCCTCGGACGGCGTGCCCTTGTCGTCGGTCACGAAGAGCATGTACCAGCCGGAAGGTACGAGGGATCGGTTCTTCGGCACAGTGACCTCGAACCCGTCCGCCGTCTTCTCCATCTCCAGTGCGATGGAGCGCTGGTCGACGTCGGTCACGTGCGTGACCGCGCTCGGCCGCATCAGCTTGGCCGACTTGAGCTTCGCCGCCTGCGCGCTCTTGAAGGTGCCCGATGCCCCGCGCTTGATGCTCTCGGGGCCGCCGCTGATCTCCGGGCGGGAGTCCCGGTAGAGGTACGGCGGGGTGTAGATCTCGATCCGCTGCTCGAAAACGCCGGGCTTGGTGTTGGCGGCGTCGGCGAAGAGCGAGTCGGAGCCGAAGATCATCACCCGGCCGTCGGGCAGCAGCACAGAACCCGAGTGGTAGTTGCGGCCCACCTGCGGGTCGGCCACGCGCGTGTACGCGCCGCTCTTCGGGTCGTACGTCCGCGCCTCCAGGATGTTGGAGCCGCCGCGTCCGCGGTAGTCCTCGGAGCCGCCGGTGACGAGCACGGTGTCGTCCGGCAGCAGCGAGGCGCTCGGGTAGCGGGTGCCCTTGTCCAGGGTGGCCCCGTCCTTGAAGCTGGGCTCGTCCTCCTTGAGGTCGACCAGCCGGGACTTCTTGCTGGACTTCTCGGACTCGCCGACCCCGCCACCGCCGATGACCATGAACTTCTGGTCCTGGGCGGGCGGCAGCATGACCGTGGCCGAGGTCTCCAGCTTGTCCGGGTCGCTCATGCCCGGGACCTTCTCGAACGAGTTGTCCTCCAGGTCCCAGACACCCGGGTCGCGGGCGGCGGCGGCCGGGCCGGGACCGGCGGGGGGACCGGAGTAGAAGAGCTTCCCGTTGTCCATCAGGAAGTAAGCCGGCGTGGTAGGGGAGCGCCGC
>NZ_JBHXFA010000030.1:16759-54358 GCF_042724175.1 Streptomyces sp. NPDC127084 | reverse complement strand
AAGGCCCTCTCCCCGGTGGTGGGCGCCACGCACACCTCCGGTGCGGTGTTCAGCGAGATCAAGGACTGACACCTGCAAGCTCCCGTGTGGGCCCTGGCTGGTATTCCCGGCAGGGCCCACACGCGTGCAGGGCCTTGCGGCATGCTGGGTGCCATGACCACGAGCACGGAAGCTGCGGGTGCGGTCGGCGCGGCCCGGCCGATGCGGGCCGACGCTCGCCGCAACTACGCACGGCTGCTCGTCGAGGCACGCGCCGCGTTCGCGGAGCACGGCACGGACGCATCCCTGGAGGACATCGCCCGGCGCGCGGGCGTGGGCATCGGCACTCTCTACCGCCACTTCCCGAACCGCCACGCGCTGATGAACGCGGTCTTCCAGGACGCTCTGGCGTCCCTGCTGGAGCGCTCACGCCAACTGGCGTCGGCGGAGCAGCCCTGTGGGGCGCTGGTGGAGTGGCTGCGCGCGATCATCACCCACACCGGTGAGTACCGGGGTGTGGCGCGGGCGCTGATGTCCGCCTCGCTGTCCCAGTGCAGCGAGCCGCTGTGCGAGGCCGGAGCGGTGCTGCTGGCGCGGGCGCAGGGGGCGGGGGTGGTGCGGGCGGATGTCTCGATCGGTGACCTGATGCAGCTCACCAACGCGATCGCGCTCGCCGCGGAGCAGGCTCCGGAGGACCCTGCCCTCCCGGACCGCCTGCTCCGCCTGACCCTCCGCGGCCTCCGCCCATAGCGGCGCCTCGTTACACGGGGTGGCCGGGTTCCGCGGTGTTCCGCGCCCCGGTGCGTCACGGGGCGCGGGGTATCGCGGGGTTCCGCACCCCGTGTGGTGGGCCCGTGTGTCCGGCCTCAGCGCCGGCCAGGCTGGGTGCTGTCCCGCAGACGGCAGGCCCCCGGGGTGGTGGAAGCCGACCCGGCCCAACCCCACCACCACGGGGTGCGCCAACCCCGACCACTCCAGCCCGGCATGGGGTCCCCCCGGACGAAGTCCGGGGGAGTTTGAGGCCGGACACTCCGGCTCACAGATCGGGGTGCGGGAGATCGTGTAACCCGACCACCCCGTGCAACAGTGCCTCCACGGGGTGCGGCAACCCTGAAAACGCAGCCCGGCCGGCGCTGAGGGCAGACACTCCGACCCACCGTGCGGGGTGCGGAACACCTCGACACCCCGTACCCCGCCGGGAGGCTACCTTCTGCGAAGGTCTGCTACGCGGGCGGGCTGCTCCGCCAGCACCGCCGCCCTCAGCGCCGCACCGGCCCCCGCCCCCGGGTGCGTACGCCGCTGCCCCGGGAGGGGTACCTCATGGCGAGGGCGGGCGGGACCACCGCCTGCGCCGGCCACCGCGATCTGGACGCCCTGGTCGGCCAGGGCCTGGAGCTCCGTCGCCGCCCGGTCGTCGTGCGGCGGGGGCTCGTCGGTCACCAGACGGGTGATCACATCGGTCGGCACGGTCTGGAACATCGTGTCCGTACCCAGCTTGGTGTGGTCCGCGAGGACCACAACCTCCGCCGCCGCCTGCACCAGCGCCCGGTCGACGCTCGCCGACAGCATGTTGGACGTGGACAGACCCCGCTCGGCCGTGAGCCCGCTCCCGGAAAGAAAGGCCCGGGAGACCCGCAGTCCCTGGAGGGACTGCTCCGCCCCACTGCCGACCAGCGCATAGTTCGAGCCACGCAGGGTGCCCCCGGTCATGACGACCTCGACGCGGTTGGCGTGCGCCAGCGCTTGGGCGACCAGCAGCGAATTGGTCACCACGGTCAGCCCGGGGACCCGCGCGAGCCGGCGCGCCAGCTCCTGCGTGGTCGTACCGGCGCCGACCACGATGGCCTCGCCCTCTTCGACCAGGGCCGCGGCGGCGTCGGCGATCGCCGTCTTCTCCGCGGTCGCGAGATGGGATTTCTGCGGGAAGCCGGACTCTCGCGTGAATCCACCCGGCAGCACCGCACCGCCATGCCGGCGGTCGAGGAGTCCTTCTGCCTCAAGCGCGCGCACGTCCCGGCGTACGGTCACTTCGGAGGTCTGGACTACGCGGGCGAGCTCACGGAGCGACACGGCTCCATTGGCGCGCACCATTTCGAGGATCAATTGACGACGTTCTGCAGCGAACACGAAACTGACAGTAACCTGACCGGCCGATACTTTTCAGCGCTTTGCGCCGAATCGGCGAAGTTCCGTACAAGACGGACCCCACCGTGGTAAGGCGCCGCCACGCCCTGTCAGGAGTACGTCCCGCTTGGCCCGCGAATGCCCGCGTTATGCCTGGCCTGGGCTTCGCCGGCGCGTCACCTAGGCTTCAGCGCCCGCCTTGCGCGTGTGCAACTGTCGCGCGACTTCCGCGATCGAGCCCGAAAGGGAGGGGTACACGGTGAAAGCGTTTGCGATCTGTTCCACCGTCAGATTGTTGTCGACCGCGATCGAGATGGGGTGGATCAGTTCCGAGGCGCGCGGTGACACGACCACACCGCCGACCACGATCCCGGTGCCGGGACGGCAGAAGATCTTGACGAAACCGTCCCGGATGCCCTGCATCTTCGCGCGCGGGTTACGCAGCAGCGGCAGCTTGACGGCGCGGGCCTCGATCACACCGGTGTCCACGTCCGCCTGGGTGTAGCCGACGGTGGCGATCTCCGGGTCGGTGAAGACGTTCGACGAGACCGTCTTGAGGTTCAGCGGGGCGACCGCGTCGCCGAGGAAGTGGTACATCGCGATCCGGCCCTGCATCGCGGCGACCGAGGCCAGCGCGAAGACACCGGTGACGTCGCCGGCCGCGTACACACCGGGCGCGGAGGTGCGGGAGACCTTGTCGGTCCAGATGTGCCCGGACTCCTTGAGGCGCACCCCGGCATCCTCCAGGCCCATTCCGGCGGAGTTGGGGATCGCGCCGACGGCCATCAGGCAGTGCGTACCCGAGATGACCCGGCCGTCCGCGAGGGTCACCTCCACCCGGTCGCCCACCCGTTTGGCGGACTGGGCGCGGGAGCGTGCCATGACGTTCATGCCACGGCGCCGGAAGACGTCCTCCAGCACGGCCGCGGCGTCCGGGTCCTCGCCCGGGAGCACGCGGTCGCGGGAGGAGACGAGGGTGACCCGGGAGCCCAGCGCCTGGTACGCGCCCGCGAACTCGGCGCCCGTGACACCGGAACCCACCACGATCAGCTCCTCGGGGAGCTCGGTGAGGTCGTAGACCTGGGTCCAGTTCAGGATGCGCTCGCCGTCGGGCTGCGCGTCGGGGATCTCACGCGGGTGACCGCCGGTGGCGATCAGCACCGCGTCGGCCGTGAGGGTCTCCTCGGTGCCGTCCGCCGCCGTGACGATGACCTGGCGGGAGCCGTCGGTGGCCTGCCGGCCGTTGAGCTGGCCGCGACCGCGCATGACACGGGCACCCGCCCGGGTGACGGACGCGGTGATGTCGTGCGACTGGGCGAGCGCGAGGCGCTTGACCCGTCGGTTGACCTTGCCGAGGTCGACACCCACGATCCGCGCGGCCTGCTCGAGGTGCGGGGTGTCGTCGGCCACGATGATGCCGAGCTCCTCGTGGGAGGAGTCGAAATTGGTCATCACCTCGGCGGTGGCGATCAGGGTCTTCGATGGCACGCAGTCGGTGAGTACGGAGGCTCCGCCGAGGCCGTCGCTGTCGACGACGGTCACCTCCGCGCCGAGCTGGGCCGCCACCAGGGCCGCCTCGTATCCGCCGGGTCCGCCGCCGATGATCACGATCCGGGTCACTGGGGTTACGCCTCGCGCTCTCGCTCTGCCGGGTGTGCCGTCCCACCCATTGTCCCGCACGCTTCAAAGT
This sequence comes from Streptomyces sp. NPDC127084, assembly GCF_042724175.1. Taxonomy (NCBI): domain Bacteria; kingdom Bacillati; phylum Actinomycetota; class Actinomycetes; order Kitasatosporales; family Streptomycetaceae; genus Streptomyces; species Streptomyces sp. NPDC127084. The sequence goes on along the minus strand of NZ_JBHXFA010000030.1, from coordinate 50,565 downwards.
GCTTCGCGCCGGGGCGCGTTTCGGACAGCCCGGAACGGCCACGCGCGTCGGAGACCCGGGCTCGGTACGTGATGCGGGCCATGGAGACAGGCCAACGGCGCTTCCCCTCCCGTACCCTCGACCTCATGTCGCTCTACGCCGCGTACGCCGGCAACCTCGACGCGCGGCTGATGACCCGCCGCGCCCCGCACTCCCCGCTGCGAGGCACGGGCTGGCTCAACGGCTGGCGGCTGACGTTCGGCGGCGAGCAGATGGGCTGGGAGGGAGCGCTGGCCACCCTCGTGGAGGCGCCGCGTTCCCAGATCTTCGTCGCGCTGTACGACATCGCGCCGCTGGACGAGGACTCGATGGACCGCTGGGAGGGGGTCGGGCTCGACATATACCGGCGGATGCGGGTGCGAGTGCACACTCTGGACGGCGAGGAAGCGGCCTGGGTCTATGTGCTGAACGGCTACGAGGGCGGGCTGCCCTCCGCGCGCTACCTGGGCGAGATCGCCGACGCCGCGGAGTCGGCGGGGGCGCCGCACGATTATGTGATGGAACTGCGCAAGCGGCCCTGTTAGTCAGCGCCGGTCGGCTTCGGTCGGCGCTTGCCAGGGCGTCTGCCGCGTCAGCAGGCCGAACGAGGCCTGGTCACGCTGAGTCAGGCCGGCTGCCGCCGGGGTGGGCACGCGGCTCCCCGTATCGGGCCGATAGGCCGTTCGTACATTCGACGGACTCAGCTCGCGGCGGTTCTTGTGGAAAGCGACGAGAAACCGGCCGGATATCTAGTGAGCATTGCCATCTACGCGCGTAGGGCAACTCGGGCTAGGCTTTGCTCGTGAACGTTTCTGTTACCCCGGATCCCCATGCCGCCGCCTCCGAGGCCGCTGCCCGCCTGCGTGAGCTCACGGGCGCCGAGACCCACGACGTCGCCCTGGTGATGGGCTCCGGCTGGGCGCCGGCCGTCGACGCCCTCGGCGCTCCCGAGGCCGAATTCCCGGTCACCGAGCTGCCTGGCTTCCCCCCGCCCGTCGTCGAGGGACACGGCGGCAAGATCCGCTCGTACAAGATCGGCGAGAAGCGCGCGCTGGTCTTCCTGGGCCGCACCCACTACTACGAGGGCCGCGGCGTGGCCGCCGTCGCCCACGGTGTCCGCACCGCCGTCGCGGCGGGCTGCAAGACCGTCGTCCTCACCAACGGCTGCGGCGGTCTGCGCGAGGGCATGCGCCCCGGTCAGCCCGTGCTGATCAGCGACCACATCAACCTGACGGCCGCGTCCCCGATCGTCGGCGCGAACTTCGTGGACCTGACCGACCTGTACTCGCCGCGGCTGCGGGCGCTGTGCAAGGAGGTGGACTCGACGCTGGAGGAGGGCGTGTACGTCCAGTTCCCCGGCCCGCACTACGAGACCCCGGCCGAGATCAACATGGTCCGCGTGATGGGCGGCGACCTCGTCGGCATGTCCACCGTGCTGGAGGCGATCGCGGCACGCGAGGCGGGCGCCGAGGTGCTCGGCATCTCCCTGGTGACCAACCTGGCCGCGGGCCTGTCGGGCGAGCCCCTCAACCACGAGGAGGTCCTCCAGGCGGGACGCGACTCGGCGGCACGTATGGGTGAGCTGCTGACGCGGGTTCTCTCCCGCATCTAGTCCGCTAGTCCCTCACGGCGCGGGGCGAGCTCTCGGGGTGCCGTGCCCGCGCCTGGTGGTGCCCGTTGTACCGGGTGCGGGCGCGCGGGTTCACCGTGCGTCCGCATCGCCGTTGCGGTGTCCGGACGCACCACGCGGGGCGCGGCGCACCGCGAGACCCGCACTCGGCACCGCACGGGGCGCGACGCGCGACGTCCCGCCCGCGGCCGGGGCAAAGCCCTGCTTGAACGGGTACCCCTCAGCCGTACGCACAACGACATCTCAGAGAGGCACTCACCGTGGCGCAGGACCTGATCGCCAGAGCACAGGCTTGGCTCGCCGAGGATCCCGACGGCGAGACCCGGGACGAGCTCAGCCGCCTCATCGAGGCCGGGGACACCACGGATCTGGAGGCGCGGTTCGCCGGGACGCTCCAGTTCGGGACGGCGGGGCTGCGCGGGGAGCTCGGGGCCGGGCCCATGCGGATGAACCGTGCCGTGGTCATCCGGGCCGCGGCAGGACTGGCCGCCTACCTGAAGGCTCAGGGCCACGCCGGCGGCCTCGTCGTCATCGGCTACGACGCCCGCTACAAGTCAGCGGACTTCGCCCTGGACACTGCCGCCGTGATGATCGGTGCCGGACTGCGTGCCGCGCTGCTTCCCAGGCCGCTGCCGACGCCGGTGCTCGCGTTCGCGATCAGGCATCTGGGGGCCGTCGCCGGTGTCGAGGTGACCGCCAGCCACAACCCGCCACGGGACAACGGCTACAAGGTCTACCTGGGCGACGGTTCGCAGATCGTGCCGCCCGCCGACGCCGGGATCGCCGAGCGGATCGACGCGGTGGGCAGCCTGCACGACGTGCCGCGGCCCGAGTCCGGCTGGGAGACGCTCGGGGACGAGGTCCTGGAGGCGTATCTGGCCCGTACGGACGCGGTGCTGAGCCCTGGCTCGTCGCGTACCGCCCACGTGGTCTACACGGCCATGCACGGCGTCGGCAAGGACGTGGTGCTGGCGGCCTGGGAGCGGGCCGGCTTCCCCGCGCCGGTTCTGGTGGAGGAGCAGGCGGAGCCCGATCCGGCTTTCCCGACGGTCTCGTTCCCGAACCCGGAGGAGCCGGGTGCGATGGACCTCGCCTTCGTGAAGGCGCGGGAGGTCGGACCGGACATCGTGATCGCCAACGACCCGGACGCCGACCGCTGCGCCGTCGCCGTCCCGGACGACGGCGCCGACGGCGGCTGGCGAATGCTGCGCGGTGACGAGGTGGGCGCGCTGCTGGCCGCGCACCTGGTCCACAAGGGCGTTTCCGCCGGGGACGAGCGGCACACCTTCGCCGAGTCGATCGTGTCGTCCTCGCTGCTCGGCCGGATCGCGGAGGCGGCCGGTCTCGGCTACGAGGAGACCCTGACCGGCTTCAAGTGGATCGCCCGTGTCGAGGGCCTGCGGTACGGCTACGAGGAGGCGCTGGGCTACTGCGTCGACCCCGAGGGCGTACGCGACAAGGACGGCATCACCGCCGCCCTGCTGGTCGCGGAGCTGGCCTCCGAGCTGAAGGCACACGACCGCGGCCTCTCCGACCTGCTGGACGACCTCGCCGTCGAGCACGGACTGCACGCCACCGACCAGCTCTCGGTCCGGGTCGAGGACCTTGGCATCATCGCGGACGCGATGCGCAGGCTGCGTGAGCAGCCGCCGGTGCTGCTGGCCGGGTTGCAGGTGGTCTCGGCGGAGGACCTGACCAAGGGCACCGCCCAACTGCCGCCCACGGACGGTCTGCGGTACTACCTGGAGGGCGAGTTCAAGGCCCGGGTGATCGTCCGCCCGAGCGGTACCGAGCCCAAGCTGAAGTGCTACCTGGAGGTCGTGGTCCCGGTCGCCGACGCGAGCGAGCTTTCCGCCGCTCGCGGTCGTGCCGCCGACGTCCTGGGAGCGATCAAGGCGGACCTGGCGGCTGCCGCCGGTATCTGACGCCCGGGTAGGGGCGGGGGCATCACCACGGACATGGTCCTGCCCCTCCGGCAGATCGGGGAACACCAGCCGCCGTGACGCCCGGTACCCCGCCGGCGCAGGCCTCGCCGACCTGGCGAAACGCCCTGCTGCACAGGCAGGTACGGAGCCACGGCGGAGCACGGGAGGCGGCCGCGGCGCTCGGCGGGGATCCCAAGCGGTGCTCCCCCGTGCCGGGCAACGGAAGGCGCCCTCCTGCGGGTGAATCCCGTACGGCAGTTGACGCAGCCGCCCGTGCCCGGCACGGCAGCGCGGGTGAAGGTGACCACGGCATCACGACCGCCGAACCACCGGAGCAGCCGCAGTGCCCCCGACCGCGACGACGCACCAGCACACCGTGCCCGCCTCCCGCCGCCCGCTGGCCACGGGAAGCGGCGGCGCACCGGGCGGCGCGCGGCGGCGGGTCCCGCTGAGCTTGCGCAAGGCAGCCCCCGCGCTGCTCGGATACGTGGTGGTCCGGCTGTTCGTGCTGCTCGTGCTGGCTCGCTGGGCCCATGTCCAGGGCCGCGGTCTGTGGCCCACGCTCGCCGCCACCTGGGACTCGCGCTGGTACGTGGGCATCGCGGATCACGGCTACCAGCAGGAGCTCGGCACCGCGCTGGACTCCAACAACCTGGCGTTCTTCCCGCTCTACCCCGTGCTGGTGAAGGCCGTCGCCGCGGTGACGCCCGGCACCCACGCCTCCGTCGCGCTGGCGATCGCCGTGGTGGCGTCTCTGGTCGCCGCGTGGGGCGTCTTCGCCGTCGGCGACCTGCTGCACGGGCGGCGCACCGGGACCGTACTCGCCGTGCTGTGGGCCGCGACGCCTGTCGGGGTCGTCCAGTGGATGGGCTACACCGAGTCGCTGTTCACCGCCTGCACCGCCTGGGCCTTCTACACGGGGCTCAGGAACCGCTGGCTGTGGGCGGGCTCCCTCGCGGCGCTGGCCGGGCTGACCCGGCCGACCGGGATCGCGGTGGCCGCCGCCGTGGTCCTGGCGGGCCTGGTGGCGTACGCACGCTCCCGGGACCGGCGGGCACTGGCCGGCGCGCTGCTCGCACCCCTGGGATGGGCCGGCTATGTCGGCTGGGTAGGGCTCCGGATCGGCCGCTGGGACGGGTACTTCGCCGTGCAGAAGCTGTGGCGCAACGAGTGGGACGGCGGCCGTGAGACGCTCCGGCAACTGCGCCGGCAGCTCGCCGAGGATGCGACGCCCACGCTGTACCTGGTCCTGGTGTCGTTCATCCTCCTCCTGTCCGTCGGCTTGTTCCTGCTCTGTCTGGCGGACCGCCAGCCGCTCCTGCTGCTGGTCTTCTCGGGCGTGCTGCTGGCCGTCGTCCTCGGCAGCGGGGGCGTCTACTTCCCCCGGGCGCGGTTCCTCATGCCCGCGTTTCCCCTCCTGCTGCCCATCGCCCTGGCGGTGGGCAGGGCTCGACGTGCCGTCGTAGCCCTGGTGCTGGGCGGTGCGGTGCTCTCGTCGGCGTGGTTCGGCGCGTATCTGCTGCTGGTGTGGTCCGGACCACCGTGACGCGGCCGGATTCGGCTACCCCGGTTCGGGCCGGGCGGGAAGGGCGCCGGTGGCCGCGCTGGGGTGCGGGCACGGCGGGCAGGGCGTGCCCGGGCAGACCTACTCGCCCGGGCAGCGGATGCGCCCCGGCGGTGTGGTCGGCCCACGGGCCTACGGGCGGCGGTCCGTGCCCCGCCCGTGGCTCTCCCACGACGCGCCCATCTGACCGTCACCCCGCGCGCCTCCGGTGCGGTGGCTATGGGTCCCTCCCCCGCTGAAGCCGGGGATACCCATGCAGGATCAGGCGATGGCGAGCAGCACCACGAGCAGGATCGCGCCTACGAGCGCAGGGGCTATGACCTCATACGCCCAGCGCACCTGAGCTTCGCCCTGCGCGCCTGGCCGGGAGGCGCAGCGCTCGCTCATCTCGCGCAGGTCCCTGACCGTCTGGTCGGCGGGCGCCAGCCGTGACTCCGTGTCCTTGACGTCAGCGGTCACCCGGGTGCGCCCGTGCGGATCCTCGGCAGCGGCCCTGGCCTGCCTGCGGGCAGCTCGCTTGCGCCTTCCCAGCGACACCGGCACGGCCCACATCTGGTACTTGGCGCCCTGTTGTGTGAAGACCTCGCTGGAATACCCGGATCTGACGTCGGCGACCGCTGCCCACGGGAGCGTGATCGTGCGGAACGGGTTCCTGATCCGGAGCCGGTCGTCATTGGCGAACACCGCGGGCCTCAGCGTGAACGAGACGATCAGCGGCACGGCGAGCAGCAGCGCCGCGATCGCCAGCCAGGGCGCCTGGCCCTGGCCGCGCAGCAGCGCCTCGCCGCCTATCCAGGCGGCCATCGCGAGCATCAGCGCACCGCAGACCATCGCGGCGGCGGACCGGAAGACGCGATCGGCGTACGCCGGCTCGACGTGCTGCTGCTCGGGGCCCTGGCCTGGGCTGGAGGTCGTCATGCCATCGATTCTGCCTCACCCGTCCAGGGCTCGGGAAAGCCTGTGGACAACTATCCGACCAGCCTGGACGACGGTCCGGAACACGGCCGGGAGTCACCCCGGGAACCACGGCGGGGAGATGCGGGGAGCGACTGCGCCGGAGAAGGGAGGCGCAGGCCGAATCGGCCCGGGACTGTACAGTCGCTACGCGCGTAGATATGCTCCCCTGGTGACCATGCCCACCATTGCACCCGCGTTCGCTGACGTGACCTCGTCCGACAGTGCACTGCGCCGCTTCCTGCACGGGCTGCCCGGTGTCGACGCCGTCGGCCTGGAAGCGCGCGCCGCGTCTCTCGGCACCCGCTCCATCAAGACGACGGCCAAGGCGTACGCCATCGACCTGGCCATCTCGATGATCGACCTGACGACGCTGGAAGGCGCGGACACCCCGGGCAAGGTCCGGGCGCTCGCCGCCAAGGCCGTCAACCCCGATCCGACCGACCGTACGACCCCGAAGACGGCCGCCGTCTGCGTCTATCCCGACATGGTGGCCACCGCCAAGGCCGCCATCGGCGGGGCAGGCGTCAAGGTCGCCTCGGTCGCCACCGCCTTCCCCGCAGGCCGTGCGGCCCTTGACGTGAAGCTCGCGGACACCCGCGACGCCGTCGCCGCCGGGGCCGACGAGATCGACATGGTGATCGACCGCGGAGCCTTCCTCGCGGGCAGGTACATGAAGGTCTTCGAGGAGATCCGGGCGGTCAAGGAGGCCTCGGGCGCCGCCCGCCTCAAGGTCATCTTCGAGACCGGCGAGCTCTCCACGTACGACAACATCCGCCGCGCCTCCTGGCTCGGCATGATGGCCGGGGCCGACTTCATCAAGACCTCCACCGGGAAGGTCGCCGTCAACGCCACCCCGGCGAACACCCTGCTCATGCTGGAAGCCGTCCGCGACTTCCGCGCGCAGACGGGTGTGCAGGTGGGCGTGAAGCCCGCCGGAGGCATTCGCACCAGCAAGGACGCGATCAAGTTCCTGGTGCTGGTCAACGAGACCGCCGGCGCGGACTGGCTGGACAACCACTGGTTCCGCTTCGGCGCCTCAAGCCTGCTGAACGATCTGCTGATGCAGCGCCAGAAGCTGGCGACCGGCCGTTACTCCGGCCCCGACTACGTGACGGTGGACTGAGCGAGATGACCATGCCCTTCGAATACGCACCCGCTCCCGAGTCGCGGTCGGTCGTCGATATCGCGCCCTCGTACGGCCTGTTCATCGACGGCGAGTTCACCGACGCCGCCGACGGCAAGGTCTTCAAGACGGTCTCCCCGTCCACCGAGGAGGTCCTGTCCGAGGTCGCCCAGGCGGGCACCGCGGACGTAGACCGCGCCGTGAAGGCCGCGCGCAAGGCGTTCGAGAAGTGGTCCGCGCTGCCGGGCTCGGAGCGCGCCAAATACCTGTTCCGTATCGCCCGGATCATCCAGGAGCGCTCGCGCGAGCTGGCCGTCCTGGAGACCCTCGACAACGGGAAGCCGATCAGGGAGACCCGCGACGCGGACCTGCCCCTGGTCGCGGCGCACTTCTTCTACTACGCGGGCTGGGCCGACAAGCTCGACCACGCGGGCTACGGGCCGGACCCGCGCCCGCTCGGAGTGGCCGGCCAGGTTATCCCGTGGAACTTCCCGCTGCTGATGCTGGCCTGGAAGATCGCCCCGGCGCTCGCCACCGGCAACACGGTGGTGCTGAAGCCCGCCGAGACCACGCCGCTGTCGGCGTTGTTCTTCGCGGACATCTGCCGCCAGGCCGGGCTGCCGAAGGGCGTCGTCAACATCCTTCCCGGCTACGGTGACGCGGGCGCGGCGCTGGTCGAGCACCCGGACGTCAACAAGGTCGCCTTCACCGGCTCCACCGCGGTCGGCAAGGCGATCGCCCGCTCGGTGGCCGGGACGGACAAGAAGCTCACCCTGGAGCTGGGCGGCAAGGGCGCCAACATCGTCTTCGACGACGCCCCGATCGACCAGGCGGTCGAGGGCATTGTCGGCGGCATCTTCTTCAACCAGGGCCAGGTGTGCTGCGCGGGCTCCCGGCTGCTGGTCCAGGAGTCGGTCCAGGATGAGCTGCTGGAGTCGCTCAAGCGGCGGCTGTCCACGCTGCGCCTGGGCGACCCGCTGGACAAGAACACCGACATCGGCGCGATCAACTCGGCTGAGCAGCTTGCCCGGATCACCGCGCTGGCGGACACCGGCGAGGCCGAGGGCGCCGAACGCTGGTCCGCCCCGTGCGAGCTGCCCTCGTCCGGCTACTGGTTCGCGCCGACGCTCTTCACGAACGTCACACAGGCGCACACCATCGCCCGTGACGAGATCTTCGGCCCGGTGCTGTCGGTGCTGACCTTCCGCACCCCGGACGAGGCCGTCGCCAAGGCCAACAACAGCCAGTACGGGCTGTCGGCGGGCATCTGGACGGAGAAGGGCTCCCGCATCCTCGCGGTGGCGAACAAGCTCCGCGCGGGTGTGGTCTGGGCCAACACCTTCAACAAGTTCGACCCGACCTCGCCGTTCGGCGGCTACAAGGAGTCGGGCTTCGGCCGCGAGGGCGGCCGTCACGGTCTGGAGGCATACCTCGCCCCGTCGACCCCGGAGGGGGAGCGCAAATGAGTCCCGTTGAGCAGACGCGTCTCAGTGTCTTCAAGACCTACAAGCTGTTCGTCGGGGGCAAGTTCCCCCGAAGCGAGAGCGGACGGGTGTACGAGGTGACCGACTCGAAGGGCAACTGGCTGGCCAACGCCCCGCTGTCGTCCCGCAAGGACGCCCGTGACGCGGTCGTCGCGGCCCGCAAGGCGTTCGGCGCCTGGTCGGGTGCCACGGCGTACAACCGCGGCCAGATCCTCTACCGCGTCGCCGAGATGCTGGAGGGCCGCCGCGAGCAGTTCGTACGCGAGGTGGCCGACGCCGAGGGCCTGTCGAAGTCCAAGGCCGGTGCGGTGGTCGACGCGGCGATCGACCGCTGGGTCTGGTACGCGGGCTGGACCGACAAGATCGGCCAGATCGTGGGCGGGGCGAACCCGGTCGCGGGCCCGTTCTTCAACCTGTCCACGCCCGAGCCGACCGGTGTCGTCACGGTGCTGGCCCCGCAGGAGTCGTCGTTCCTGGGCCTGATTTCGGTGATCGCCCCGGTGATCGCGACCGGCAACACGGTCGTCGTCATCGCATCCGAGAAGGCCCCGCTGCCCGCGTTGTCCCTCGGCGAGGTGCTGGCCACGTCCGACCTGCCCGGCGGTGTGGTCAACATGCTCTCCGGCCGCACCTCCGAGATCGCCGCCCCGCTCGCCGCGCACCAGGACGTCAACGCGATCGACCTGACGGGCGCGGACCAGCAGTTGGCCAAGGAGCTGGAGGCCGCCGCCGCCGACAACCTCAAGCGGGTGCTCCGGCCCGTCGCCGACGTCTGGTCGGCAGACCCGGGTACGCGCCGGATGACAGCGTTCCTGGAGACCAAGACGGTCTGGCACCCCACGGGTTCGCTGGGGGCGTCGGGCTCGTCGTACTGACGGCCTGACGGCCTGTTCCGCTCAGCGGAGCGAAAGAGCCGGAGAGCCGCGCCTCCCCTCCGTCCGGGGGGGGCGCCGCGGCTCTCTGCGTGTCTGAGTGCTGTGCGGCGGCAGCCGCCCACGGCTCAGCCCCCGCCCAGACCGCCCAGCACCGGGCCCGCGAGCGGGACGTCCGTCATATGGCCGAGCGAACCGGTGGCCTGACGGGTGTCGACGGGCTTGAAGTCGGCGATCTGGGTGCCGACGCCGTTGTTCAGCGGGTCCACGGGAGTGCGCGCGAGCGGGTTGAGCGGGACGTGCTTGACCGGGTTGCCCACGGCCCCGGTCCCCGTCGCCCCGGTCAGTGCTCCCACGGCCGGGGCCGGTTCGAGGTCGGCGACCTGGTACGCCGGGAGCGCCGGCTCTGCCTGCTCAGCCGCCTGGGCCGCCCCCGCGCCGCCGGCGATGGCCGCGCCCAGTGCGCTGACGGTGGCGGTGAGACCGACGGCCCTGAGCCTCGGTTGCCGTGGCTTTGCGTGTCGCGCCATGAGATTCCTGACTACTGGTGGAGTAACGGAACGGCGACACACAGTAGTTCTTGTGTGATGCTCGATACCAACTCGACTACCGGGGGGTCCCCCACGGGGGTTAATGCTTCACACTGGTGTCCCGTGAGTTCCCAACCCCTTCCGACGCGTGTCGTCCTGCTCTCCGGACCATCCGGTTCCGGAAAGTCCTCCCTCGCCGAACGTTCCGGTCTTCCGGTGCTGCGACTCGACGACTTCTACAAGGAAGGGGACGACCCCACGCTGCCGCTGGTCCTGGGCAGCACCGACATCGACTGGGACGCCCCCGCTTCCTGGGACGCCGACGCCGCGGTGCGCGCGATCGAGGAACTGTGCCTCACGGGACGGACCACCGTGCCCGTCTACGACATCGCCACCAGCTCCCGAACCGGCTGGGACACCCTCGCCGTCGAACGCACCCCGCTGCTCATCGCAGAAGGCGTCTTCGCCGCGGACATCGTGCGCCGCTGCCGGGAACTCGGACTGCTCGCCGATGCGCTGTGCCTGCGTGGGCGTCCGTCGACCACCTTCCGCCGCCGCCTGCTGCGCGATCTGCGTGAGGGCCGCAAGTCGGTGCCGTTCCTGCTGCGCCGCGGCTGGCGGCTGATGCGCGCGGAGAAGGCCATCGTCGCCCGCCAGTGCGCCCTCGGCGCCCATCCCTGCGGCAAGGAGGAGGCTCTCGGGCGGCTTGCCGAAGCGGCTCTGGGGCGCGACCTCGAGGCACGGGCCACCGAAGCGGTCACACCTCTGCCATAGCACCGACACGCATGGCCGGCCCGGACGTTTCGTCCTGGCCGGCCGTGGTGTTCCCCGCGCCGCTGAGATCCCCCGTGGTCTCCGCGACTCCCCCGTGCTTCCCCCGTCGGAACCGCCGACTCCCCCGTCGCGGTTCCGGTACTTCCCCCGTTGGTCCCCCGTCAAGACACCCCGTATCCCCCGTAGGTGCCTTGCCCCCGTTCCCCCGTACTGCCCTCAGGCGACCAGCTCGCCGAAGGACTCTTCCTCGTCACGGCCGAAGCTGAGGGCCTCGTCCTCACGCAGCCGGCGGAGCGACCGCCAGATGCTCGACTTCACCGTGCCGACACTGATGTCGAGGATGTCCGCGATCTCGGGATCGGTGCGGCCCTCGTAGTAGCGCAGCACCAGCATGGTGCGCTGGAGTTCGGGCAGCCGGGCAAGTGCCTGCCAGAGCACCGCCCGCAGCTCCGTGCCGCGCATCGCGTCCGTCTCGCCCGCCGTCTCCGGGAGCTCCTCGGTCGGGTACTCGTTGAGCTTGCGGCGGCGCCACGCGCTGATGTGCAGATTGGTCATCGTCCGGCGCAGATAGCCGCCGACCGCCGCCTTGTCGCTGATCCGGTCCCAGGCGCGGTAGGTCGAGAAGAGCGCGCTCTGGAGCAGGTCCTCGGCCTCGTACCGGTCACCGGTCAGGTGGTAGGCCGTCGCGTACAGGGAGGCGCGGCGCTCTTGGACGTACGCGGTGAACGCCGCCTCGGCGTTGTTCACCGCACCCGCCCCGGCTGCCCCCGTCGCAGCCGCCCCCGTGTGCTCGGCGCCCGCACTCTCCGTGCCGGCGTCCACGATCGTCATAAAGGCCGTGGACGCCGTCGAAGACCTGTGCTGGCGCCCGGCGCCGCGAACGCACCCCCGCCCGTTCACGGCGCCGGACTTCTCGGTGTTCCTCACGACGTCGTGCAGACGCGTGACAACTGCGCTCGAAGTGGTGCTGTGCAGTGCGTTCATCCCGCGCCCCCCGTCGGTTGGAGTACTGGTACCGGCCGTCCTTCCGGCCATGTGCCAATGAGCTTGCCCGGGCACCTTCACGCCGGTGTCCGCCGACTGTCACAGAGCTGTCACAGGGCCCGATTGCACGGCCTCCGCACAGTCAGGACACAGGGCCGGCACAGGTACGTGCTGCCCGGCAGTCGAAGTCCACCACCCGCATGGGCCAGAATGGCCTGCGTGCCATTCCTGTTGCTGATCGAGGACGACGACGCCATCCGCACGGCCCTCGAAATCTCCCTGTCCCGCCAGGGCCACCGTGTGGCCACCGCGGCGACGGGCGAGGACGGCCTGAAGCTGCTGCGTGAGCAGCGGCCGGATCTGATCGTGCTGGACGTGATGCTGCCCGGAATCGACGGATTCGAGGTGTGCCGGCGCATCAGGCGCACCGACCAACTGCCGATCATCCTGCTCACCGCGCGCAGCGACGATATCGATGTCGTGGTCGGTCTTGAGTCCGGCGCCGACGACTATGTCGTCAAGCCGGTGCAGGGCCGGGTGCTGGACGCCCGCATCCGGGCCGTACTGCGGCGCGGTGAGCGCGAGTCGACCGACTCGGCTTCGTTCGGTTCGCTGGTGATCGACCGCTCCGCGATGACGGTCACCAAGAACGGCGAGGACCTCCAGCTCACACCCACCGAGCTGCGTCTGCTGCTTGAGCTGAGCCGCCGCCCGGGGCAGGCGCTGTCCCGCCAGCAGCTGCTGCGGCTCGTCTGGGAGCACGACTACCTGGGCGACTCGCGGCTGGTGGACGCGTGTGTGCAGCGGCTGCGGGCCAAGGTCGAGGACGTGCCGTCCTCGCCGACGCTGATCCGCACGGTACGAGGCGTGGGCTACCGACTGGACGCCCCTCAGTGACCCAGGCAGGTACTCAGGCAGTACCCCAGTCCGGCGACCCGGCCGGCGACAAGGGGAAAAAGGCGAAGAGAGCGATACTCGCGGGGCTCGGCTGGACCAGCCTGCGCCTGCGACTCGTCGTCGTCTTCGGCATGGTCGCACTGACGGCCGCCGTGTCGGCTTCGGGGATCGCGTACTGGCTCAACCGCGAGGCCGTACTGACCCGTACGCAGGACTCGGCGCTGAACGACTTCCGTCAGGAGATGCAGAACCGGGCGGCAGCGCTGCCCGTCCGGCCGACGGCGAGCGAGCTCCAGACCACCGCCGAGCAGATGGCGGGCGGCAACGCCGGGTACAGCGTGGTGCTGCTCGGGGAGCGGGCGGCGGGCAAGCCGATCACGGGCGCGTCCGATCCGGATGCCTTCACGCTCGACGACGTGCCGGATTCGCTCCGAGACGCGGTGAACGAGCAGCAGGCGATCACGGCGGGCAACTCGTATCCGTACCACCTCTTCTGGCTGCGCACTCAGCGCGGCAACACGCCGTATCTGGTGGGCGGTACGCGGATCATCGGCGGCGGTCCTACCGGCTACATGTTCAAGTCCCTGGAGCAGGAGCGTGCCGATCTCAACTCGCTCGCCTGGTCCCTGGGCATCGCCACCGCCCTCGCGCTCGTCGGCTCGGCCCTGATCGCGCAGGCGGCGGCCACCACCGTGCTGCGGCCGGTACGCCGGCTCGGCGAGGCGGCACGGCAGCTCGGCGAGGGGAAGCTGGACACCCGGCTGCATGTCTCCGGCACCGATGAGCTGGCCGAACTGTCGCATACGTTCAACAGCGCCGCGGAGTCGCTGGAGAAAAGGGTCGCGGACATGAGCGCCCGTGAGGAGTCCAGCCGCCGCTTCGTCGCCGACATGTCGCACGAGCTGCGTACCCCGCTCACCGCGCTGACCGCCGTGACGGAGGTGCTGGAGGACGAGCAGGAGAGCCTCGATCCGATGATCGCACCCGCTGTTGCGCTGGTAGTGAGCGAGACCCGGCGGCTGAACGACCTGGTGGAGAACCTGATGGAGGTGACGCGCTTCGACGCCGGTACGGCCCGTCTCGTCCTGGACGACGTGGACGTGGCTGACCAGGTCACCGCCTGCATCGACGCACGCGCCTGGCTCGACGCGGTCGAACTGGACGCGGAGCGCGGCATCATGGCCCGGCTCGACCCGCGCCGCCTCGATGTCATCCTCGCCAATCTCATCGGCAACGCGCTCAAGCACGGCGGGTCGCCCGTCCGGGTGGCGGTGCGCACGGAGACCAGCGCGGAGTCGGGCAAGGACGACCTGGTGGTCGAGGTACGGGACCACGGGCCCGGTATCCCCGAGGACGTGCTGCCCCATGTCTTCGACCGCTTCTACAAGGCAAGCGCCTCCCGGCCGCGTTCGGAGGGCAGCGGCCTCGGCCTCTCGATCGCGATGGAGAACGCCCTGATCCACGGCGGCGGCATCAGCGCGGCGAACACCACGGACGGCGACGGGGGTGCGGTGTTCGTGCTGCGGCTGCCGCGCGATGCCTCCGGTATCGCCGAGGGCAGCGGCTGTGGCACGGACCGGGGCGGGAACGGCGGGAGCCGCGGCAACGGGGAAAACGGCGGTACCGGAGCACGGGGAGAGGCGGGCGACGCGCGGTGAGCGGAGGAACTGGACGCCCTGCGACCGGAGAAACCGGACGCGCGGCGACCGGAGAAGCCGGACGCCCGGTGACCGAAGGACCTGGACGCGCGGTTGCCGGAGAGGCTCGACGGGCGCTGCGGACCCGGCGTGCGGTTCGGGCGGTGGCGATGGCCGCCGCGCTCACCGGGGCACTCGCGGGCTGCGGCATCAGAACCACCTCCGTGCCCGTGGACGCGGGCGCCGCGCCCTCGCGCATGTCCTGCGCCCCGCCCGCGAGGGAGTCGGCCGCGCAGGCGCGGCCCGGCACGCTGCCGGTGCGGGTGTACCTGGTGTGCGCTTCGGCGCTCGAGGCCGTGGAGCGTACCGTGCCCGTGCGCGAGACGGCCGCGGACACCCGGGTGTCCGTCGCCTCCGCTCTCCTGGACGCGTTGGAGTCGGAGCCGTCGGCGGACGAGTTGGAGGCCGGGTTCAGCACGAGCGTGCGCGGCCCGCTGACCGTCAAGCAGGGCCGCAGCGGCGACCCGAAAGGCACGCTGCGCCTGAGCCGGGAGCCGGAAGACCTGCCGCCGACGGCGCTGGCCCAGATCGTCTGCACGTTCGCGGGCAGCGCGGCGGTGGCCAATGGCGGGTTGGTCCTGGGCGGGCCTGGTGACTACGAGCCGCGCGCCTACCGCTGTACGGAGGCGACCCAGCAGCGCCCCGAGTCGGTGCTGTCGTCGGTCACTCCGGCCGTTGCGGCGACTTCGGCCGTCCGCCTCGGGGGCTTCGGGTACCCCGGACGAGTCGGCCTGACGGTGCCCGCACGGATCACCCGATGGATGTAGTACAAGACGGAACCGATCCTGCCGGTCGTGTCGTCTTGGGGATCGTGCAGCGTCAAGGTTCGGGCGGCAGCGCCGCCATCCGCTTCCGCGTGGCGGGGAGCGTACTCCTCCTCTCACATCTGGTACTGGTGGGGTGGCTGACGCTTCGCCCGCTCGACGTGATGTGGGTGACGGCGGCGAATCTGGAGCCGTTCGCCGGGATCAGGGCCGATCTGGCGCTGGGCCCTGTCGAGGCGGCGCGCCGGATCGGCGAGGGCCTGGTGCTGCTCGCCCCGCTCGGGATACTGCTGCCGATGGCGGGCGGCCGGCTCATGGTGTCGCCTTGGGGCTCACTGACCCGTACGGTCGCGTCGGGCGCGCTGCTGTCGCTGGCCATCGAACTGCTGCAGACCGCGGTGCCGGGCAGGGTCGTCGATGTGGACTCGCTGCTGCTGAACACCGCAGGTGTGGCGCTGGCTCATCTCGCCGTCGTACCGGCGAGCCGCGCCAGGCTGCGCCGCAGGTGCGTGGCGCGTCGCTCGGCGTCCGGCGCAGAGCGGGGCCGCGGGAAACGCGGCGCTGCGCTCCGGGAGGACACCGCTGCCCAGGGGGCGGCGGCTCCGGCCGCGGTGATGCAGGGGATCCGCGCCGCGTCGTAGGACCGCGGGTCGGCAGGCCCATGGCCCCGCGAGCCCGCAGGGCCTGTCCGGGCAGCGGATCAAAGGCAGAAGAGGTGCGGGGACCCCACCCCCGTCGGGGTCCCCGCACACGTCGGACGGCCGTTGGTCAACGGGCCGTGAGCCACGTCCTGCTGAGGGCGATGGCCTTGAGCTCCTCCAGCGTGATGAGCGGAGCGGCTCCTCGCTTCGCGGACTTCGGGGTCGGGGCGTTGTACGCCCTGAAGATCATGCTCAGACCGTTCACCCGGTTTACGCCGACCTGCAGTTCGATGACCCCGGGCTGGCTGCCCGGCCGGCTCCGGGCGCTGATCTTGGTCCCGTCGGGCAGCACCTTGGCGTCCACCATGGTGACGGCCGCCCACCGGGTCGCGTCGACATAGGTCTCGGCTCCGCTTCCGTCGGACACCACGACATGCCCCTCGGCGCCGGAAGCGCCCTCCGAAGACACCTTCAGCCGCTGGGGCAGCAGGTACTTGAGAATGGGCAGCATGTCGCCCGGCTCCGCCTCGGAACCCGGCACCACCGTGCCGAAGGCGTTCGGCTCTCCGCCGGGAGTGAGAGAGCCGTCGACGAACATCGCCAGATGGCGCAGCTTGCCGGGGTTCATGCGCGGGTTGTGGCCCTGAGGTGGGACAGAACCGGCAACCTGCACGTTCTGGGTGCTGGTCTCGATGACGTAGCCGTTCGGTGAGACCGTGGTGACCGCCCACTTCTTGATGCCGGCGGCCTTGCCCGCTTCCGTGTAGCCCTTCACGGCACGGTCGCCTGGCTGGTTGGTGCACTCCTCGTACGGTGAGCCCTTCTTGTCCGGGCAGACGAGCAGCTTCTTCACCCCGGCGTCCGAAGGGTCGGCGCGGCGTACGGACAGCGTGACCTTCTCCTCACCGAAGCTGGTGTCGAAGACGATGGACGCGGTCGCGGGCCTGGCCGCGTCGGTGCTGCCCAAGCTGTCCACATCGGGTTTCATGACAGCGATCCCGGACCTGTTCATGGCGTTCTCCAGGATGCCGCCGATCTCCTCGGCGGTGATCGCGAAGTGGCCGTAGTCCTGAGCGGGCCCGGGCGTCGCTGCGGACTCGTCGGCGCGTTCGCCACCACTCAGATACGCCCCACCGGTGGCGATCAGCGCCACGGCCAGGGTGCTGCCGACCACGATGCCCGCGCGCCGGCGGGCCACCCGGCGGCGGCCCCGGGTCAGACCGCCTGCCACGAGGGCGCGATGGTCCGCGGCGAACGTGCCCCCGGTGTTCTGGAGCACCTTGCCGAGTTCGTCTTCAAAGGGCATGCGGAACCACCAGCTCCTGATCTGGGCCGAACATGAAAAGGGGTCGAAGAACGACGGACGGGCTACAGAGCCGCGACCAGCTCGGAGCGGCTGTCGCCCAGCCGCTCACGCAACCGGGCCAGGGCCCGGGTCGAACGGGTGCGGACCGCGGCGGAGCTGACCTGCATCGCGTCGGCGGTGTCTTCGATGGTGCGGTCCTCCCAGTACCGGAGCACCACCACGGCGCGGTCCTTGGGCGCGAGCTCCGCCAGCGCGTCGAGCAGGGCGATCCTCAGCGCCGGGTCGTCGCCGTGGCTGAAGGCGGTGTCGGGCAGTTCCGCCAGCGGCCGCTCCCCCGTGGAGCGCAGCCTGCGGTGGCTGAGGAAGGTGCGTACGAGGACGGTCTGGGCATAGGCGGCGGGGTTGTCGATCCGGGCGATCCGGCTCCACATCGCGTACATCCGGCCGAGTGTCTCCTGGACGAGGTCCTCGGCGAGATGAGTGTCGCCACTGGTCAGCAGACACGCGGAGCGGTAGAGATGCCCGGCGCGGCTGACCGCGAAGTCCCTGAACTCGTCCGCGCGGGCCGATCTCATGCCCTCCCCCTTCATGCTCCATGGTGTCGCCTGTGCCGCTTGCGACGTCCTCCATCTGTTTCGACGCCCCACCCCCTGCTGAATGTTTCACCCGACTTCTCCAGCAGAAGGCCGGGCGTGCCACGACGCCCGGCCCTCACCTCGTCCGCTCAGCCTTCGTCTTCCGAACGCCCTCCGCTCGCGGCGGCCTCGGTCTGCCGGAACAGCCACTCTGACTTCAGCTCCGCGTAGCCGGGCTTGATCACATCGTTGATCATCGCGAGCCGCTCATCAAATGGGATGAACGCGGACTTCATCGCATTGACGGTGAACCACTGCATGTCATCGAGGGTGTAGCCGAAGGTTCCGGTCAGCAGCTCGAACTCGCGGCTCATACTGGTGTTGCTCATCAGCCGGTTGTCGGTGTTGACCGTCGCGCGGAAGTGCAGCCGCCGCAGCAGCCCGATCGGGTGCTCCTCGTACGAAGCCGCGGCGCCGGTCTGCAGGTTGGACGTCGGACACAGCTCCAGCGGGATGCGCTTGTCGCGCACGTACGCGGCGAGTCGGCCGAGCTTCACCGTGCCGTCGTCGGCGACCTCGATGTCGTCGATGATCCGCACGCCGTGGCCGAGCCGGTCGGCACCGCACCACTGGAGCGCCTGCCAGATCGACGGCAGGCCGAAGGCCTCACCGGCATGGATGGTGAAGTGGTTGTTCTCGCGCTTGAGGTACTCGAACGCGTCGAGGTGGCGGGTGGGCGGGAAGCCCGCCTCGGCACCGGCGATGTCGAAGCCGACGACACCGGAATCCCGGTAGGTGTTGGCGAGTTCGGCGATCTCCAGCGCGCGTGCCGCGTGCCGCATCGCCGTGAGCAGGGCCCCAACGCGGATGCGGTGTCCGTTCGCGCGGGCACGCCGTTCGCCTTCACGGAAGCCTTCGTTGACGGCTTCGACGACCTCCTCGAGGGTCAGTCCGGCTTCCAGGTGCTGCTCGGGCGCGTAGCGCACCTCCGCGTAGACCACGCCGTCCTCGGCCAGGTCCTCCGCGCATTCGATCGCGACCCGCTTGAGGGCTTCGCGGGTCTGCATGACGGCACAGGTATGGGCGAACGTCTCCAGATAGCGTTCCAGCGAGCCGGAGTCGGCGGCTTCGTGGAACCAGATGCCGAGCTTGTCGGGTTCAGCCTCGGGCAGCGCGTCGTAACCCGCGTCGCGCGCGAGCTCGATGATCGTGCCGGGGCGCAGGCCACCGTCGAGGTGGTCGTGGAGGAGCACCTTCGGGGCGCGGCGGATCTGGTCCGCGGTGGGCCCTTCGGGCCCCGGGGCGGTTCCCCGGGATGACACATGCGTGGTCTGGCTCTTCATCTCGGCACTCTAATCCCTACGCGCGTAGAGGGGCGCTACACGAATCACGGGTCGATACGTAACAGTGACCGTGCGGACGGGTGGAGTACACGTGTACTTCTGAGACTGTTCTGCCATGGCACACCACGCACTGCCCCGGTGGTGGGGGCGTTCAGCCGGTATGCGGGACGGCACAGCGAACCTCGCGGCGGCGCGAACCAGGCTCGAAGCGGACGCGGGGCGAGGAGGCGGACCGGCGGCCCAGGCCAGGCTGGGGCGGCCGGTCCGGGGCACGATGTCGAGGCCCGCCGCGGCGGTCGGCGCCGTGAGCGGGGTGGTACTGCTGCTGCCCGACGGTGAGCCCGAGTCGGCCCGCGGCCCCTCGGCGGTATCCCATGCCGCGGCGCTGCCGTTGGCCCGGACACTGGCGCGGGCGGGCCGGCCGGACGGGCTTGTGGCGCATGTCGTGCGCTACCGGGGCCGGGGCTGGAACGGCACGGAGGCACAGCTCGCGCGGGACGCCGCCTGGGCGGCGGACGAGGCGGTACGGCGCTACGGGGACGTCCCGGTCTGCCTGGCCGGACACGGCATGGGCGGCCGGGCCGCGCTGCGCGCCGCGGGGCACCCGGCCGTCAACTCGGTGCTGGCGCTCGCCCCTTGGCTGCCGGAGGACGACGTCGCGGCGCCAGGCGAACCGGTGAAGCAGCTCACCGGCCGCCAGGTGCTGATCGTGCACGGCACCAATGACGCCCGGATCGATCCCGAGCTCACCTACCGACTCGCGGAGCGGGCCAAGAAGACCAACCGTGACACCTGCCGCTTCGAGGTCCACTCCGACGGCCACGCCCTTCGCCAGTACAGAGCCGAAGTGCGGGCTCTGGCCGCGGATTTCGTGCTCGGCGCGTTGTTCTCAAGGGCCTTCGCGCGCCCGGTGGCGGACGCGCTGGCGGCACCGCCGCCGCTGGGGCTGCGGATGCCTCTCGCGGCGGGGTTCGGCAGCTTGCCGAGGCAGCGGCGCTGAGACCTTCCAAAGGGGCGGCCATCGGCGGACGGCCCGTCGAGCGGGAGTCCCCCGTCAGTCAGGCAGCAGGTTTCCCCGGCGCGACAGCAGGAACTTCTTGAAGGCGGCCACCGGTGCCGTGTCCTCGTGGCCGTCGAGCCAGGCGACGCCGATCTCGCGTACCGCCCGTGGGGCCGTGACCGTCAGTTCGGCGACTTCCGGGCGGGGGACGGCGGGTGGTGGGAGGAGGGCCACGCCCAGGCCCGCGGCGACCAGGCCGCGCAGGGTCTCGGCCTCCTCGCCCTCGAAGGCGACCCGGGGTTTGAATCCCGCTTCGGCACAGAGGGCGTCGGTGATGCGCCGCAGACCGTAACCGGGCTCCAGGGTCACGAACGTCTCGTCCGCCGCTTCCGCGAGCCGGATGCGCCTGCGCGACGCCAGCCGGTGCTCATGGGGGACCACAAGCCGCAGGCGCTGCTCGTCCAGGCGGCGGGAGACGAGATCGGGCGCCTCCGGCACCGGGGATGTCAGGCACAGGTCCAGCTCCCCGGCGCGCAGGCGCTCGATCATCGCCTCGCCGTAGTTCTGGACGAGGGTGAAGCGCACCCGGGGGTGGTCGACACGGAAGGCCCGGATGAGCTCCGGTACTGTCTCGCTGCCCATGGTGTGCAGAAAGCCGAAGGCCACCTTGCCACCGGACGGGTCGGCGTCGGCCCGTACGGACTCCGCCGCCCGTTCGACCTCGGCGAGGGCGCGTTCAGCGGCGGTCAGGAAGGTGCGGCCCGCCGGAGTCAGCGACACCGTGCGGCCCTTGCGGGTGAACAGCGCCACACCGAGGTCGTCTTCGAGCCGGACCATGGCGCGCGACAGCGTGGACTGGGGCACCCCGAGCTCCTGTGCGGCCCGGGTCACATGCTCGTGGCGGGCGACTCCCGAGAAGTACGCGAGGCGCGGAGCAAGCAGCAGCCTCATGTCTTCTTCGTAACTGTTCTGCGACACGTGACGCCCTGAGCTGTATTCATGCACCATGGGAACGATTAAAGCCGTTCCATGCATTGGACGCATCAAAGCGCCACGCCTACCTTCGAGTCATGCCTTCCGCCAGTACCGGGGCGTCCACAGCTGTGGGCGCCCTCACCTCGCCGCCCCGTCAGCTCGCCCCGGGTCTGCCCGGTTACCGCCGCATGAGCCTCGCGCTCTTCGCCGCGGGCCTCGCGACCTTCGTACTCCTCTACTCCACCCAGGCCCTGCTCCCCGCCATCTCCGCCGACTTCGGGGTGACCGCGAGCGCGGCCAGTTGGACTGTCTCCGCGGCCACCGCCGCACTGGCGCTGTGTGTACTGCCGCTGAGCGCGCTGTCCGAACGCTTCGGACGGACACGGCTGATGACGGTCTCTCTGGTGGTCGCCGTCGCCGTCGCCGTACTGGTGCCGCTCGCTCCGAACCTCGAATGGCTGATCGCCCTGCGCGCGGTCCAGGGCGCCGCGCTCGCGGGTCTGCCCGCGTCAGCCATGGCCTATCTCGCCGAGGAAGTGCGGCCGAAGGCACTGGTCGCCGCGATCGGCCTGTTCGTGGCGGGCAACAGCATCGGCGGTATGAGCGGCCGTATCGTGACCGGCTGGGCGGCCCAGCTCTGGGGCTGGCGCGCGGCGCTCGCCGCGGTCGCGGTGCTGGCGCTGGTGTGCGCGGTGGTCTTCCGGCTGCTGCTGCCCCGCGCCCGCCACTTCACCCCCGGTTCGCTGGACCCGCGCACCCTCGCGCGCACCGTACGCGGACATCTGTCCGACCCGCTGCTACTGCGGCTGTACGCCATCGGTGCGCTGTTCATGACCGTGTTCGGCGCGATCTACACGGTGATCGGCTACCGGCTGATCGGTGACCCCTTCGGCCTCCCCCAGGGCATCGTCGGCTCCGTCTTCCTGGTGTACCTGGTCGGTACGGTCTCCTCCGCCGCGGCGGGCAAGCTGGTCGGCCGCCTCGGCCGGCGCGGCGCGCTGTACCTCGCGGTCGGCACGACCGCGGCGGGGCTGCTGCTCTCGCTCGTCGACACGCTGACCGCCGTGCTCACCGGCCTGGTACTGATCACCGCGGGGTTCTTCGCGGGGCACGCGGTCGCCTCCTCCTCGGTGAGCCGCACCGCGAAGACCGGCCGCGCCCAGGCGTCCGCGCTGTACCAGTCGGCGTACTACCTCGGCAGCAGCGCGGGCGGGACGCTCGGCGCGATCGCCTTCAGCTCCGCCGGCTGGGCCGGAACGGTGCTGCTCGGGCTGCTGGCCGTGCTCGGCGTCGTGTCGGTCACGCTGTACGGGTCGTACGCGGCGAGGGCCGCAGAGCAGCGCGAGCAGCAACGGCAGTGCCACCGGACGGGCGGACGGACCGCCTTCGCCGAGGCCCGTTCGTGAGCACGGAAAACCCTCACGGGACACCCCGCCACCGCTCTGTGGCCAGACCCTCCGGTGGCGGCAAGCGGGGAGGTCCTGTCAGTAGGCGGGTCAGCCCACGGGAAAGATGCTGGTCTCGATTGTCAGGTCGAACGGAGCCGGGAGCGTGATCTCCTCACCGAACTTCACGGCCCGCAGCACGCGGTACACATCGCCCTTCGGCTCTCCGTAGAGGGTGATGGTGGGGCCACCGGGAACCCATCGGTCGATCAGCAGATAGAGCGGGACACCACCCTGGGCGTAGGCCGCTGCCTTCTTGATCCGGTCGTTGCTCGCGTTGGACTTGGATGTGACCTCGACGACCAGCTCCGCCGCCGCGGCGGGAATGCAGTTCCCCGGCTCGTCCACGGCCGCGACCGGAGCCACGACAAGATCTGGGATGAACATGCCCAGCCGGGATGGCACGACGACAGCGAGGGTCTGGTAGACCCCCCAGTTCTCGGGGATCACCGTGTACAGGCGCCGCTGAACCTTCTCGGCAACCTTGTTGTGGCTGTTGGCGGGCGCAGGTGACACGGTGATGATCCCCTCGATGATCTCCACCTTGCAGCCCTCGGGTGCGTCCGTCTCCTCCCAGAGACGGACGAGGTCGTCCCAGCCCTGACCGGGCTCGGACTCGACGGCGAGTGCGCTCATGGCGATCTCCTCAATCGGTGCGTCACCGATCCCAGCATGCCGAACGGGACCGGCGGGGGTCCACCGGTCCCGTTCACCCGAAAGGGCCACAGGCATATGCGGGCGCGCCCGCCTCGGATCAGGCGATGCGGTCCAGCACGATCGGGTTCGCCGTGAACTCCGTGTCCGACGCGGCGATGTCGAACGAGCCCTCCAGGGACTCCAGGGCGTACGCGAACTTCTCCGGGGTGTCCGTGTGCAGCGTCATCAGGCGCTGACCCGCGGTAACCGGCTCGCCGGGCTTGGCGTGCATCTCGACGCCCGCGCCCGCCTGGACCGGGTCCTCCTTGCGGGCGCGGCCGGCGCCGAGACGCCAGGCGGCGACGCCGATGTCGTACGCGTCGAGGCGGGTGAGGACACCCGAGGACGGAGCCGTGATCACGTGCTGCTCGCGGGCCACCGGCAGGGTGGCGTCCGGGTCACCTCCCTGGGCGGCGATCATGCGGCGCCAGACGTCCATCGCGGAGCCGTCGGCGAGCGCCTTCGCCGGGTCGGCGTCCTTGATTCCGGCCGCGTCCAGCATCTCCTTGGCCAGCGCCACGGTGAGGTCGATGACGTCCTGGGGGCCGCCGCCCGCGAGGACCTCGACGGACTCGCGGACCTCCAGGGCGTTGCCCGCGGTGAGGCCGAGCGGGGTGGACATGTCGGTGAGCAGGGCGACCGTCCTGACCCCGTGGTCGGTGCCGAGTCCGACCATCGTGGAGGCGAGCTCGCGCGCGTCCTCGATGGTCTTCATGAAGGCGCCGGAGCCGACCTTGACGTCGAGGACCAGCGAGCCGGTACCCTCGGCGATCTTCTTCGACATGATCGACGAGGCGATCAGCGGGATGGCCTCGACGGTGCCGGTGACATCGCGCAGCGCGTACAGCTTCTTGTCGGCCGGGGCGAGGCCGTCACCGGCCGCGCAGATGACCGCGCCGGTCGTGTCGAGGACGCTGAGCATCTCCTGGTTGGAGAGCAGCGCGCGCCAGCCGGGGATGGACTCCAGCTTGTCCAGGGTGCCGCCGGTGTGGCCCAGACCTCGGCCGGAGAGCTGCGGTACCGCGGCGCCGCAAGCGGCGACCAGCGGGGCAAGCGGCAGCGTGATCTTGTCGCCGACGCCACCGGTGGAGTGCTTGTCAGCGGTCGGGCGGGAGAGCGAGGAGAAGTCCATGCGCTCGCCGGACGCGATCATCGCGGCGGTCCAGCGGGCGATCTCGGCCCGGTTCATGCCGTTGAGCAGGATCGCCATGGCCAGCGCCGACATCTGCTCGTCGGCGACCTCGCCGCGGGTGTACGCGTCGATGACCCAGTCGATCTGCTCGGGGCTGAGCTCGCCTCGGTCGCGCTTGGTGCGGATGACGGAGATGGCGTCCATGTGCTTGTGGGTCCTTCCGGTACGAACCAGGTGGTGCGAAGAGTGGGGAACAGGGAGGAAACGGGCGGGCGGAAAGTGCCGCGGCCCCTCCGCTTGGGGTGCGGAGGGGCCACAGGTCTAACCGAGCTTCTCCGGGCCGAGCTGCTCAGGGCCGAAGGCCAGGGGCAGCATCTCGGCCAGCGTGAGAACGCCCTTGGCGGTCTCCAGCAGCAGACCGGGCCCGCCGAACTCGTACAGCAGCTGACGGCAGCGCCCGCATGGCATCAGAACGTCGCCGTTGCCGTCCACACACGTGAAGTGTGTGAGCCGGCCGCCGCCGGTTGCCTGGAGCTGCGAGACCAGTCCGCACTCGGCGCAGAGCCCGAGCCCGTACGAGGCGTTCTCGACGTTGCACCCGGCGACCGTGCGGCCGTCGTCGACCCGGGCCGCGGCCCCGACCGGGTAGCCCGAGTAGGGGGCGTACGCACGGGACATCGCGTCCCGAGCCAGCTCCCGCAGGGCCTCCCAGTCGAAGGCACCGGCCGCGTGGTTCTCGGAGCCGTGGTTCCCGGCGCCGTGACCAGGGGCGGACGCGGAGGTCACTTGCCCTGGCCCTTCCGGTAGCGCATACCGTCCGCCTTCGGCATCCGCAGCCGCTGTGCGGAGATCGAGAGGACGAGCAGGGTCACGACGTACGGCGTGGCACTGACGAACTCGGTGGGCACGGTGTCCGTACCCAGGTACCAGACGAATACGCCGAAGGCGATGACCACGCTGATCACGGCCGTCAGGTAGCTCTTGCGGTACGCCTTCCACAGGCCGAGGCCGAGCAGCACCACGGCCAGCAGCAGGAGCAGGGCGTGCACCGACTGGCCACCGGCGCGGAGCTGCAGGGCGTCGGAGAAGCCGAACAGACCAGCGCCCATGGCGAGCCCGCCGGGCCGCCAGTTACCGAAGATCATCGCCGCGAGGCCGATGTAGCCGCGGCCGCCGGTCTGGCCCTCGTTGTAGATGTGCGAGGTGACCAGCGAGAGGAAGGCTCCGCCGAGGCCGGCCATACCGCCCGAGACGATCACCGCGATGTACTTGTACTTGTAGACGTTGACACCGAGCGACTCCGACGCGATCGGGTTCTCACCGCAGGAGCGCAGGCGCAGACCGAATGCGGTCTTCCACAGCACCAGGAACGTCGCGAAGAAGAGCCCGACGGCCACGATGGTCAGCAGCGACACGTTGGTGACGAGTCCGCCGAGGATGCCGGCGAGGTCCGAGACGAAGAACCAGTGGTGCTTCTCGATCGAGATCAGCCAGTCGGACAGCCCCGGAATGGTCACCGAGGCGATGTCGTCGGCGGGCGGGGACTGCTTGGGGCTGCCGCCCTTGGCCGCGGCCTCGCCCGTGTTGAACCACAGCTTGGCGAAGTAGGTCGTGAAACCGAGGGCCAGGATGTTGATCGCGATACCGGAGATGATGTGGTCGACGCCGAAGGTGACGGTGGCGACGGCGTGCAGCAGGCCGCCGACCATGCCGCCGAGCACACCGGCGAGCACACCGATCCAGGGGTTGGTCTGCCAGCCGGCCCAGGCACCGAAGAAGGTGCCCAGGATCATCATTCCCTCAAGGCCGATGTTGACCACACCGGCGCGCTCGGCCCACAGGCCGCCGAGTCCGGCGAGACCGATCGGCACGGCCATCGAGAGCGCGGCGCTGATCTGGCCCGCCGAGGTGAGGTCCTGCGCGTCGGTGATGGCGCGCACGGCGGACAGGGCGACGAGCGCACCCGCGATGATCAGCAGGATGACGGGGAAGGAGAGGCGGGCGCGGCCGCCCTTGCCGCCGGAGACCTTGGGGGCCGCGGGCGGCGGGGTGGAAGTCGCGGTGGCGGTCACGCCGACACCTCCTGGTTGTCGGAGTTACGGGCCTGGGCGGCGAGCTTCTCGCCGACCTGCCGCTGCTGACGCTTGAGGCCGTAGCGGCGCACCACCTCGTAGGCGATGACGACGCAGAGCACGATGACGCCCTGGATGACGCCGACGATCTCCCGGTCGTAGCCCTCGAACTCGAGCTTTCCGGCGCCGCGCTCCAGGAAGCCCCAGAGGAGGGCGCCGAGCGCGATGCCGATGGGGTGGTTGCGGCCGAGCAGCGCGATGGCGATACCGGTGAAGCCGATACCGAGCGGGAAGTCGCCGCTGTACTCGAAGGAGTCGTTCAGCAGCGTCGGCATACCGATCAGACCGGCCATGGCGCCGGAGATCAGCATGGAGGTGACGACCATCTTCTTGACGTCGACACCGCTCGCCTCGGCCGCGGAGCCGGACTGGCCGACAGTGCGCAGGTCGAAGCCGAAGCGGGTGCGGGAGAGCGTGAACCAGTACGCCACGCCCGCCGCGATCGCGACGACGATGAAGCCCCAGATGGGGTCCGGCTGCGTCGGGAAGTCGAAGAAGTGGGCGGACTCGGGGATCGGCGTCGTGGAGACCTTGGTGCCGGCCTCGTCCAGGTGGCCGAGGCGGCCGGGCTGGAGCAGGTATCCGATGATGGCCGTCGCGATCATGTTGAGCATGATCGTCGAGACGACCTCGCTGACACCCCGGGTGACCTTGAGGACACCGGCGATTCCGGCCCACATGGCACCGACGATCATCGCCGTGACGATGATCAGCGGGATCTGGAGGAAGCCCGGCAGCGTCAGCGCGCCCCCGACGGCGGCGGCGAAGAACGCGGCGAGGCGGTACTGGCCGTCGACGCCGATGTTGAACAGGTTCATCCGGAAGCCGATGGCTACCGCGAGTCCTGCCAGGTAGTACGTCGTCGCCTTGTTGAGGATGTAGACCTGGCTGTCCGACTTGATGCCGTAGTCGAACATGATGCCGAAGGCGTTGAAGGGCTCCTTGCCGGTGGCGGCCAGCACCAGCGCCGTGACCAGGAACGCGGCCACGATCGCGAGCAGCGGTGCCGCCAGCCCAAGAAGCACCCGCTCCTTGTCGAACTTCTTCATCGGGCCTCGTCCTCCGGGGCGCTGTCATCGTGGTGCTCGAGGTGGCCGCTCGCGGCGCCGGTCATGGCCGAGCCCAGCTCCTCGGGAGTGATCGTGGCGGGGTCGGCGTCCGCGACCAGCCGGCCGCGGTACATCACGCGCAGCGTGTCGGACAGCCCGATCAGCTCGTCCAGGTCGGCGGAGATGAGCAGCACCGCCAGGCCCTCGTGGCGCGCCTCGCGGATCTGGTCCCAGATCTGCGCCTGCGCGCCGACGTCCACACCGCGGGTCGGGTGCGCGGCGATCAGCAGCTTGGGGTTGTGGCTCATCTCGCGGCCGACGATCAGCTTCTGCTGGTTGCCGCCGGACAGCGAGGCCGCGGTGACCTCGATCCCGGGGGTGCGGACGTCGTACTCGCGCACGATCCGCTCCGTGTCCGTACGGGCGGCCTTGAGGTCGAGGAACGCGCCCTTGCTGTTGGGCTTCTCGGTGACGTGACCGAGGATGCGGTTCTCCCACAGCGGGGCTTCCAGCAGCAGTCCGTGCCGGTGTCGGTCCTCGGGGATCACGCCGATCCCGTCCTCGCGGCGCTTGCGGGTCGGGGTCCGCGAGATGTCCGTACGGTCCAGGGCCACGGTGCCGCTGTCCAGGTGCCGCATGCCCATGATCGCTTCGACCAGTTCGGACTGGCCGTTGCCCTCGACACCCGCGATGCCCAGCACCTCACCCTTGTGGATGGTGAAGGAGATGCCGTCGAGCACGGCGCGGACGACGCCGTCGGGGTCGGTGGCGGTGAGCTTCAGACCCTCGACCTGGAGCATGGGAACGTCGGTGACGGTCGACTCGCGGGTCTCGGGGGAGGGCAGTTCGGCGCCGACCATCAGCTCGGCGAGCTGCTTGGTGGTGACGGTCTTCGGGTCGGCGGTGCCGACCGTCGTACCGCGGCGGATCACGGTGATCTCGTCGGCGACCGTCAGCACCTCGCCCAGCTTGTGGGAGATGAAGATGACGGTCAGACCCTCGGCCTTCAGCTCGCGCAGGTTGTCGAAGAGCGCGTCGACCTCCTGCGGTACGAGCACGGCGGTCGGCTCGTCCAGGATCAGGGTGCGGGCCCCGCGGTAGAGGACCTTGAGGATCTCGACGCGCTGGCGGTCGGCGACACCGAGGTCCTCGACGAGGACGTCGGGCCGGACGTTGAGGCCGTACGCGTCCGAGATCTCCTTGACCTTGGCGCGCGCCTTGTCCCCGATGCCGTGCAGCTTCTCGGAGCCGAGCACGACGTTCTCGAGGACCGTCAGGTAGTCCGCGAGCATGAAGTGCTGGTGCACCATGCCGATGCCACGCGCGATGGCATCGCCGGGGTCGTGGAACGTGACCTGTTCGCCGTCCACCGCGATGGTGCCCTCGTCCGGCTTCTGCATGCCGTAGAGGATCTTCATCAGAGTGGACTTGCCGGCGCCGTTCTCACCCACGAGGGCGTGGACCGTACCGCGGCGAACGGTGATGTCGATGTCGTGGTTGGCCACGACGCCGGGGAATCGTTTCGTGATGCCGCGGAGCTCTACGGCATGAGGACTGCTGGACGCGTTGATGGCGCACTCTCCTTGGCAGGAGCGGGGAGCGAGGGCGGTGGTGGCGCGAAAACTACCGCGTGAGGTATCACGCTACGCGCGTAGCACCAACAAATGAAGATACGGGACGCACGGACCGGACCCCCAACTCGGGGGCACACTCGGGGCCGCGGCACACAGACAGGGGCCCGGCGGTCGGCCGAAGCCGCTCGCCGGGCCCCGTCACCTGCTGGATCAGGTGGTGGTCTTCACCGTGATGGTGCCGTCCACGATCTTCTTCTTGGCCTCGTCGAGCTTGGCCTGGATGTCCTTCAGGTGGTCACCGGTGGTGGTGAGGCCGACACCGTTCTCGGCGAGCGAGTAGGTGTGCGGGCCCGTCAGCGGCTTGCCGTCCTTGACGGACTTGACCAGCTCGTAGACGCCGTTGTCGACGTTCTTGACGACCGAGGTCAGGATGGACGGGGCGTACTTGGACAGGGCCGGGTCCTTGGCCTGGTCCGAGTCGACGCCGATCGCCCAGGCGCCCGGCTTGGCGGAGACGGCCTCGATCGAGCCGGCGCCGGAGCCGCCCGCCGCGGTGAAGATGACGTCGACACCCTTGTCGAGCATGCCCTTGGCGGCGGCCTTGCCCTTGTCCGGGGCGCCGAAGCCGGAGAGGTCCTGGCCGGTGGACAGGTACTGGATCTGGACCGGGGCGGCCTTCGCGTTGGTGTCCTGGACGCCCTGCTCGAAGCCGGCGGCGAACTTCTTGATCAGCGGGATGTCCACACCGCCGATGAAGCCGATCTTGCCGGACTTGGACTTGTTCGCCGCGGCGACACCGGCGAGGTAGGAGCCCTGCTCCTCGGTGAAGACGATCGAGTCGACGTTCTTCTGGTCGGAGACGGAGTCGACCAGACCGAAGGTGACCTTGGGGTACTTGGCGGCGACCTTGTCGATCGCGTCCTTGTACGCGAAACCGACACCGATCACGGGGTTGAAGCCGCTCTCGGCGAGGGAGGCGAGACGCTCCTCGCGGTCGGCCGGGGTCTCACCGTTCTTGGCGGTGAGCTCCTTGGTCTCGGCACCGAACTCGGCCTTGGCCTTGTCCAGGCCGCGGGCCGCGGAGTCATTGAAGGAGTTGTCGCCACGGCCGCCGACGTCGTAGGCCATACCGATCTTGAGCTTGCCCTTGTCCGAGCTGGTCGACTCGGTCGACGACTCGCCGCAGGCGGTGGCAGTGAGGGCGAGAGCCGCGGTGATGGCACACGCGGCGGTGATCTTGGATACCCGGCGCACGAGAGGGTCCCTTCAATACTGACCGAAAGCGCCCCTTGTGGCGCTGGTTTCGCCGCGATCGTAACGCGCGTAGATGTCGGTTAAACCCCCGTTCACGAGTCGTTATCAGATCGAGGCGCAGAACGCCCGCTGCGACACGCTCCGCGTCCAGGCTCTCACGGACGCCTACCGCTCGCAGCGGTCCGCCGTCAAGTCGCGCATGCCCCGCACCAGCCGTCGCCGACCGTCCACCGTCGCTCCACGGCCGCCCACACGGCGCGGGAGCGACAGCAGGGCCCGGCCTGAAGTCAGGCCGGGCCCTCCTTCGCCGAGGTATTTGTTCGGTGCCGTCGCGTGCCCCGCGCTCAGTCGCGTCCCGCGTCGAGCAGAGCCGCGGCGGTGAAGAGCTCCACGCCCACCGTGATCGCGGCCTCGTCGACGTCGAAGTCCCCCCGGTGCAGGTCCAGCCGCGCAGGGGATCCCGGCGGGCGCACCCCGAGCCTGGCCATCGCGCCCGGCACATGCTCCAGATACCAGGAGAAGTCCTCGCCGCCGAGGCTCTGCTCGGTGTCCTCGATGGCCAGGACGCCCCGGCGGGCGGCATGGGCGTCGTGCAGCAGCTCGGTCACCACCGGGTCGTTGACCACAGGCGGGACCCCGCGGATGTAGTTGATCTGCGACTTGGCCCGGTGCAGCGTGGCCACCTCGTCGATCGCCGCGTGCACGAGGTCGGGAGCGTCCCGCCAGGCGTGCAGGTCCAGGCAGCGCACGGTGCCGGCCAGCTCGGCGTGCTGCGGGATGACGTTGCAGGCGTGGCCGGACTCGATACGGCCCCAGGTCAGGGCCAGCCCGGCGCGGGCGTCGACCCGGCGGGCGAGCACCGCTGGGACCTCGGTGACGACCTTCGCCGCCGCCGTGACCAGATCGGTGGTGAGGTGGGGGCGTGCGGTGTGGCCGCCCGGTCCGTCCAGGGTGACCTCCAGCCGGTCGCAGGCGGAGGTGATGGGCCCGGGGCGCAGGCCGATCCGGCCCGCGTCGACCCGGGGGTCGCAGTGCACCGCGATGATCCGGCCGACCCCGTCCAGCACCCCGGACTCGATGGCGTCGGCGGCGCCTCCGGGCAGCACTTCTTCGGCGGGCTGGAACAGCAGTCGTACGGGCCGCGGCAGCAGGCCCTGCCGGTCTAGCTCGGCGAGTACGAGTCCGGCACCGAGGACGGCGGTGGTGTGCACGTCGTGGCCGCAGGCGTGGGCGCGGTCCGGGACGGTCGAGCGGTAGGGGACGCCGACCTTGGTGTCCGGGATGGGCAGTGCGTCGATGTCGGCGCGCAGCGCCAGCATGGGCCGGGTGCCGTCCCATGTGCCGACGTCGCAGAAGAGCCCCGTGCCGCTCGCCAGCACCTGTGGTCGCAGTCCCGCCGCCTCCAGCCGCGCCTTGATCGCACCGGTGGTACGGAACTCCTGGTTTCCGAGCTCCGGGTGCATGTGCAGGTCCCGGCGGAAGTGGATCAGCTCCGCGCGCAGGGCGTCGGACAGCGTGCCGGGCAGCTGGACTGCGCCGGTCAGGTCGGCATCAGGGTCGCGGGACATCAACTGGCTCACCCGTTGAAGGGTAGGCCCCTTCGCGTGCTGACTAACTCGAGATCAACAAAAGTTCAGCCTATAGGGGAAAGAAGACACGCCTGACGACGCATAGCCGTCCCCCCGTGTGGGTAAGCTCACGCGATTCGGCACCTTGCCGCCCACCATGTGGACATCTCTCACGGCTGCCCGGTGTCAGGGGCCCGTCAAACGGCTGTGCGTCGACGTCCGAGACGCCTGGGGCCCACTTTCCGGGGCCCGATCGCCGTTCGCCGTCAGCGGGCCCGATCGCCGCCGTCAGTGGCGCGCATCGTCCGCCCGATGCCCGCGACCACGGCGGCCAGCCCCGCCTCGAAGCCCTCGGCGCGGTCGCCGGCGAAGAGCTCGGCGCCCGCCTCGACGGCCAGCGGGTGGCCGTCGAGGCGCTCGGCGCGGGCCGTGAGGTCGTAGCCGCCGGAGCCGTTGACGGGGCTCGGCCCCATGGCCTGTTCCTCGATCACGTAGCCGATCGTGTAGCTGTACGCGGTGAACCACGCTCGCGCGGCAGCCGTCGTGGTGAAGCCCGCCTCGGTCAGGGCCCGTAGCTGCGCTTCCATGGGAGCCGCGTAGCTGGTGTCGGTGAAGTGGGTGCCGCTGTAGACCTTCGCGCCGTCGCGGTAGCGCAGCAGGTGTGCGCGCAGTCCGCGCATCGCGAGGGTGAGGTTCTCGCTCCAGTCCGCGGATGGCGGCCGGTCCGCCTCCCTGGCCATCCGCCGCAGCATCTCGGTCGCCATCTCGTCGAGCAGCGCCTGCTTGTCCTTGAAGTGCCAGTAGAGCGCGGGCGCCTTGACGTCCAGCTCCTTGGCGATGGCGCGCAGGGTCAGCCCTTCCAGGCCCACGTCGTTCAGCAGGCGCAGGGCGGTATCGGCGACCCGGGCACGGTCGATCTTGGTAGGTCCCACCTTGACAGCTTAACGCCGTTAAGGACATCCTCCGGAACAGGCACCAACTTAACAACGTTAAGGAGATGGGTATGACGGGGATCATGCACACCGATGTCCTGATCGTCGGAGCCGGGCCCACCGGTCTGGCGCTCGCCGTGGATCTGGCCCGCCGCGGGGTCAGCGTGTTCGTCGCCGAGCGGGCCGGGACGCCCGAAGCGCTGTTCCCCGGCTCCAGGGGCAAGGGGCTCCAGCCGCGCACCCTGGAGGTCTTCCACGACTTCGGCCTGCTCGACTCGGTACTCGAAGCGGGCGGAAGCGCGCCGCTCGCGCTGTTCTGGAAGGACGGCGAGCGGCACGGCGAGCACGACATGTTCGACCGGACCGCGCCCACGGAGGCCGAGCCGTACGGTGAACCGTGGCTGCTGCCGCAGTGGCGCACCCAGCAGATCCTCCTCGCCCGGCTGCGCGAGCTCGGTGGCGATGCGGCCTTCGGCCAGGAGGTCGCGGACCTCACGCAGGACGCCGACGGAGTCACGGCCCGGCTGCGGCCGGGGACGGTGATCCACGCGCGGTACGCCGTGGCGGCGGACGGCGGTCGCAGCACGGTGCGCACGGCCCTCGGGATCGGCATGGCGGGCGAGACCGTCGACCCCTCACCGCTGCTGGTCGCGGATGTCCGGGTACGGGAACTCGACCGGGACCACTGGCATATGTTCGGCGGCGCCGACGGCTTCCTGGCCCTCTGCCCGCTGCCCGGAACAGAGGACTTCCAGCTCACGGCGCAGTTCGTCGCGGGCGCACCGGACACATCCGCCGACGGCGTACGCGCCGTGGTCGCGAGCCGCACCCATCTGACGGCTGACCAGGTCACCGAGGTCCGCTGGACCTCGGACTTCCGCCCGCGTGCCGCGCTCGCCGACCGCGTCTGCGCCGGCCGGGGCTTACAGGCCGGCGGCGCCGCCCCCGGCCACTCCCCCGCCGGC